>JAPKZM010000258.1 GCA_026393775.1 Candidatus Aminicenantota bacterium | reverse complement strand
TGCGCGCCCGGAAGAGCGCCGATGATCTCAGCTCGCATCGGTATTGGTCCCAGCCCGATGTGGTTGCCAAAGATCCGCTGCGGGCCGTTATCGAAATGATGCGCGCCATGCTGCCCTCCCAGTTTTACGACCGCTCCAAGGCCCACCAGGTTATTGCCATCCTGGAGGTTGGGAGAGAGCACTACAACCCGGAGGTCGACGGACTGCTTAGCCCCGCCTATGACGAGGGGGCGTCTGCTCGCATCGAGGCCCTGGGGAAAGTGGATATTCCCGCCCTGATCATCCACGGCCGCCAGGATCCCATGCCTGAATCCGTAGCGCTGGAAAACCAAAAGCTGCTCAGGGGCAGCCGCCTCGTGTGGCTGGACCGCTGCGGCCATTGGCCCTGGATCGAGCAGCCGGTGGCATTCGAGAAAGCGCTTTTCGAGTTCCTGTTCAGGTGAGGTTTAAATTTGATCAATTTAGTTCGTGGGGAGGGAAACAATGAAAAAATTGAGTATGATTGTCATGCTGGTGCTGTTTGTACCATTCCTAATTCCCGGTCAAGCCACAGCGGAGCCTGAGAAGAAGAGTCAAGCGACATCCAGCTCGGCCGCAATAACCGTTGTCCGGGATTATGAAGACCCGCGAATTCTCAAACTCGCGGAAATTCTTGTCAATTACTCGGTCAACCTGAAAAAGGGCGAGAAAATATTAATCTCGGTGGGTAATGAAAATTCGGTACCACTCGTCAAAGCGGTAATCGATCAAGTATATCGCATCGGCGGCATCCCGTTTGTCGACATGTTCAATTCACGGCTGGAAAGGGCGCTGTACCTTGGCGCGACCGCGGAACGATATCAGCTGATGCTTTCGTGGGATTCTATTAAATATGACTTAATGAATGCCTATCTGAATGTCCTGAGCTCAGAAAATACCTGTGAATTTTCTGACGTTCCCGCAGAAAAATTTAGTGTTGAGTCAAAGCATTATGGCGAGCCGCTGACGAATAAAATTATCTTGCCCAAGCTCAAAATTTGCGCCCTCCGCGTCCCATCGGCCAGCATGGCTCAGGCGGCGAACATGTCTAGCGAGGCATTTGCCGATTTTTACTTCAGGGTTTGCACGGTGGATTACGGCAAACTGGCCAAGGCCATGGAACCGCTGATACAGCTCATGAGAACCACCGATAAAGTCCGCATTGTCGGTCCCGGAACGGATTTGATTTTCTCCATCAAGAACATCCCCGCTGTGGCATGCACCGGGCATGTGAACATCCCTGACGGGGAGCTGTACACGGCACCGGTCAAGAATTCCGTCAACGGCACGTTGGGTATCAATCAGCCCAGTAAAAGGTATGGCGTCACGTACCAGGATATCCGCCTGAAATTCAAGGACGGCAAAATAGTCAGGGCCTCGGCGAATTATCCAGAAAAACTCAACCAAATACTGGATACCGACGAAGGAGCCCGCTACATCGGGGAATTTTCATTCGGCCTAAATCCGTACATTGAAAAGCCGATGAACAACACTCTCTTCGACGAAAAGATTGCCATGAGCTTCCACATCGCCATGGGAACCTCATACCCTGATGCGGACAACGGCAATCATTCCGGAC
>JAPKZM010000029.1 GCA_026393775.1 Candidatus Aminicenantota bacterium | reverse complement strand
GACGTAAATGTAGCCTCCGGGGGCGGCGAAGGCATTGACCACCGACGTGTCCAGGACTGCGAAGTGGTATTTCAGGTTGGGGCGGTGCGAATAAGGCACCATCTTCTGGCCGACGCCGTTGATATATTCATACAACCCCTTACTTTCGTAGATCCCGAACTGCTGCCGGATCTGCTGGTCGGTCTCCTGGCCCATGGCGATCTCTTGCTTTTCCGAAAAGAACATCAGTTCCCTTTTGCCGCTGACCGGATTGATCGCGCAGGCCACAACCACCAGGATTGCCGCCAGGGTTAAAATGGTCCAGATAATTCTTTTAATTTTTGCCATGCGGTCCCTCCTCTAGCCGTAGAATCGAGTCTTGCATTTTTATAGCATAAATAAATATATTTTTCTATTTTTGTTGAAATGATATATGGATTGTGCTGAAAGAGAAATCGCTGGCTCAAGTTTTTATGCATTCCATTGGGCAATAATATTATCACCCATCACGATTTCAATTGACATGTATGACCTTATTTGTTAAGATTAGTTTTGTTTCAATCAAACAATCTCCCTGGAGGTGAAAATGATCAAAGGGAAATATCTGTTCACGTCAGAATCCGTATGCGCGGGACACCCCGACAAAGTTTGCGACCAGATCTCCGACAGCATTTTGGACGCCTGCCTGGCTCAGGACCCGAACGCGCGCGTCGCCATCGAAACCCTGACCAAGACCGGCATGGTCCTGGTGGCCGGCGAGTTGACCACAACGGCTTACGTTAATATACCGACCATCGTCCGCCAGACCCTTAAGGAGATCGGTTACACCAAGTCGCGCTACGGCATCGAATACGAAACCTGCGCCGTCTTGGTCCACATCGAGGAGCAGTCCCCGGACATTGCCATCGGTGTGGACGCCGCCAAGGGCCACGAGCAGGGCGCCGGCGACCAGGGCATGATGTTCGGCTACGCCACCTGTGAAACCAGCAATTACATGCCCCTGCCCATCGACCTGGCCCACAAGCTGACCATGAAGCTGGCCCAGGTCAGAAAAAACAAGTCCATCCCCTACCTCGGCCCCGACGGCAAAGCTCAGGTGACCGTGGAATACGAAAACGGCAAGCCCTGCCATGTCACCGCGGTGGTCGTCTCCAACCAGCATGACGAGGGGATCCAGCATGCCCGCATCGAAAAAGATATCATCAAGTACGTGGTCAAGCCGGTCTGCGGCAAATGGCTGACCCCGGCCACCAAGTTTTACATCAACCCCACCGGAAAATTCGTGGTCGGCGGACCTTACGCCGACGCCGGTCTGACCGGCCGCAAAATCATCGTCGACACCTACGGCGGCATGGGCCGGCACGGGGGCGGCGCCTTTTCCGGCAAGGATCCCAGCAAGGTCGACCGCTCCGGCGCCTACGTGGCCCGCTACATCGCCAAGAACATCGTGGCCGCCGGCCTGGCCGGAAAATGTGAAGTGCAGCTGGCCTATGCCATCGGCGTGGCCGAACCGGTCTCGATCAATGTCAACCTGTTCGGCTCCGGCAAGATGAGCGAGGAAAAGATCACCGCTATGATCCGCAAGGTATTTCCGCTGAAGCCGGGCGACATTCTGAAACAGCTTGGCCTGAGAAAGCCCATATACAAGAAAACGGCCTCCTACGGTCACTTCGGCCGCAATGAATTCCCCTGGGAAAAGCTGGACAAGATCAAGGAGCTCAAAGCACTGGCCAAGAAATAGCCGAGCCTTGTGGAGAACAAAATGAAAACAACGAATAAGGACCGCACGCTGCCCTACAAAGTCGCCGACCTTTCGCTGGCAGACTGGGGGCGCAGGGAGATGGACCTGGCCCGGGCCGAGATGCCGGGGCTGATGGCCATCCGCAAAAAATATGGGCCGCTCAAGCCGCTGGCGAAAATCAAAATAACCGGCAGCCTGCACATGACCATTCAGACGGCCATGCTGATCGAAACCCTGGTCGAGCTGGGGGCGGACGTGCGCTGGGCTTCCTGCAATATTTTTTCCACCCAGGACCATGCCGCCGCCGCCATTGCCAAGGCCGGCCTGGCCGCTGTTTTCGCCTGGAAGGGCGAATCGCTGGAAGAATACTGGTGGTGCACTGAGCAGGCGCTGACCTGGCCCGACGGCTCGGGCCCGGACCAGATCGTCGATGACGGGGGCGACGCCACGCTGCTGATCCACCAGGGAGTAAGGATCGAAAAGAATCCCGATCTTTTAAAAAGCGTACCGGAAAACAAGGAAATGGCTGTGATCTGGCAACGCTTACAGGCAGCGTACCAGCGTGATCCGCGGCGCTGGACCAATGTCAGCCGCCGCATCCGCGGCGTGTCGGAGGAGACCACCACCGGCGTCCATCGCCTGTACCAGATGCAGGTCGACGGCAGCCTGCTGTTCCCCGCCATCAACGTCAATGATTCGGTCACCAAGTCCAAGTTCGACAACCTCTACGGCTGCCGGGAATCCCTGGCCGACGGCATCAAGCGGGCCACCGACATCATGGTGGCCGGGAAGAAAGTCGTCGTCTGCGGCTACGGCGACGTCGGCAAGGGCTGCGCCCAATCGATGCGCGGCTTCGGCGCCCGGGTGATCATCACCGAGATCGACCCGATCTGCGCCTTGCAGGCGGCCATGGAAGGTTACGAAGTGTCGACCGTGGAAGACGTGATCGCCATCGGCGATATCTTCATCACCGCTACCGGCAACTGCGACGTCATCAGCGGCCGGCACATGGAAATGATGAAGAACGAAGCCATCGTCTGCAACATCGGCCATTTCGACAGCGAGATCGACATGCATTACCTGGAGACTTCGGCCGGCTGCACCAAGATGACGATCAAGCCGCAAGTGGACAAATGGACGCTGAAGTCGGGCCGTTCGATCATCATCTTGGCCGAGGGGCGCCTGGTTAATTTGGGCTGCGCCACCGGCCACCCCAGTTTCGTCATGAGCTGCAGTTTCACCAATCAGTGCCTGGCGCAAATAGAACTTCTTAAAAGCGGTCTGGAAAAGAAAGTCTATACGCTGCCCAAGCTCCTGGACGAGGAGGTTGCCCGGATGCATCTGGAGGCACTGGGAGCTAAGCTGACATCCCTAACTCCCAAGCAGGCGGAGTATCTGGCTATTCCCAGCTCCGGTCCCTTCAAGCCCGACCACTACCGCTACTAAACTCGGTCCGCGCACCTACCGCCAGCCGGCATGGCCTAGATTGAAAGTCCGATGACACCTTTACAGCGCCAACCAGATATGGTATGGGAACAATAATGAAAAAGGGGCGCATACTGATCGCCGACGACGAAAAGGACATCCGCGAATTGCTGCGCGATTTTCTCGAAAACGAAGGCTACGAATGTCAGCTGGCGGCGAATGCCTTTGACGCGCTGGAAAAATTCAAGGCCGGCGAACCATTCGATATCGTCATGTCCGACATCCGCATGCCGGGAAAGAGCGGGCTCGAATTGCTGGAAGAGATCAAGCAGATCAATCCGGACGTGATGGTCATCATGATTTCGGCCGTCAAGGATATTGAATCAGCCATCACGGCGATGGAAAAAGGTGCCTATGACTACGTATCCAAGCCCTTCAAGCTCAACGAAGTGTCTTTTGCGGCCAGCAAAGCCCAGGAAAAAAGGCGCCTGGTCCTGGAAAACAAGGAATATCAAAAACATTTGGAAAAAATGGTCGAGGAGAGGACAAGCGATTTGAAGAATGCCTTGCAGGAACTGGACAAAACATACAATTTTACCCTGCGGGCCATGGCCACCGTCCTGGATACCCGTGACACCGAAACGCAAGGTCATTCCCTGCGCGTGGTCAGCTTCACGTTGAAGTTGGCCGAGTTGATGCAAATCACAGACCCGGATACCCTGAAGGTGTATGAATACGGCGCCCTGCTGCATGACATCGGCAAGATCGGTATCCCCGACGCCATCCTGCGCAAGCCGGAAGGGTTGACCGCCGAAGAATGGCTGATCATGAAAAAGCACCCGGCCATCGGCTACAACCTGCTGCGGCGCATCAAATTCCTGGACACATCGGCCCAGATCGTCCTGCATCACCACGAAGCGTTCGACGGCAGTGGCTACCCCAGCGGCCTGAGCGGCGACGACATTCCCCTGGGTGCGCGGATATTCAATGTCGCTGATGCGATTGACGCCATTACCTCGGACCGTCCCTACCAGAAAGCCCAGCCCTTTCAGACCGTCACCGACGAGCTGCGCAAGCATTCGGGCGAGCAGTTCGACCCGCGGATCATCGCCATATTTGAAAAAGTCGGAGTTGATTTCTGGGAAAAGGAAAAGCTGAAAATCGAAGAGCGCATCCGGGAAGAACCGGACTTATTTTAATCAATCTTTAACCGATCGTTCAGCCAGCGGAACACCAAGGCGTCCTCCACCGGACTCGAGTAATAATCGCGCCGCCGGCCAATGCATTGGAAAGCGTATTTCTCATACAAACGGATAGCGGGTGCGTTACTGGCCCGCACTTCCAGCAGGGCCTGCTGGCAATTCTTGGAACGGGCGGCGCGAATAAAAAAATCCAGCAGGCAAGAACCGCAGCCGCGCCGCTGACAGGCCCTGGCGATCGCGATCTTGTGCAACTCCAGCTCGCTGCCCAGCCGCCAGAAGATCAGGAAACCGGCCAATCGTGCAATTTCACGGCTCTCGGCCACATAAAATTTCGCAACGCGGTTGGTCAGCTCGGCAGCGAAATGCTCCGCGGACCAGGGATTGGAGAATTGTTCACGCTCAATGGCCATCACAGCCGGCAGATCGGCGGTCGTGGCTTTCCTAATCCGCAATGCCGGCGGCATTGCCGAGGTTGGTTTCGGCATCGGGTTGACGCAGGTAAAAAGGAAGCAGCTCCTGCGGATCGCTGATATAGTCACGACGGCGGAACCGCTGCAACGCGATCTTGCCGATCTCGTTAGCAAGAAAATTGGAGCGGTACGGCCAGCGGCAATCGCCGAAATGGCTTTTTAAAAAATCCATATGCTTCTCAGTGCCGCTGCCGGTAAAAATCTTGTCGGGCCAATTCGCCACCAGCGGAACGATATCGGTGATCTTGAGCAAGCAGGGCGTGATCTTCTCGACAGGCTCGCCGCTGGCGAGATCGTAGCCGCCCAGATAAACCTCTCCCTTTTTTGCGTCGATGAGTGAAACGACATTCTGCTTGCTGTCGACGAATTTGTAGGCCAGCGCCGCGAGGGAAACAACACCCACCATGGGTTTGCTCCCGGCGAAGGCCAGGCCTTTCAACGTGGCCATGCCGACGCGGATGCCGGTAAAAAGCCCCGGTCCGATGCTGATGGCGAAGACATCGATTTGTGCGATCTGCAAGCCCAGCGATTTTAAGATGAATTCCAGGCTGGGGACCAGAACGGTCGACAGGTTGTCTTGCGCCGAGAAATTATATTCCAGCAAAACCTCTTCGTTTTTCAGCACGGCGACGGAAGCGTCCCGCGAAGAAGAATCCAGACTGAGAATGATCATGACAAGTTTTTTTCCATGATCACTTCACTGCCACGGTTGAGGCAGTGGAACTCGAATTTGTCCATATAATTTTTTATGATCATGATGCCGCGGCCATTGGTCGAAAGGATGCCGCAACTGTTGATTTTGTTTTCGATTTGCTCGAGACTGACTCGCCGGTCGCCTTCATCGCGGACGCGCATCCGCAGAAACGATTTTTCCCAGTCGAATTCGACGTGCACTTGCTTGTCCAGTTTTTTTTCATTGCCATGGATGATGGCGTTGTTGATGGCTTCGCGCAGCGATATTTCAATTTTGAAAAATTCGTCGTCGCCGATAGCCAAAATTTTTTTGATGAAAGTCAACACCAGGACGCTCAGTTCCGCGTATTTCAAGTTGCTCTTGAAAGCCATGGAGATCGTGTTCGCTTTCTTGTTCATGAGTTCGGAGTATAACAGAAAAGTCGGCGGTTTTCCATCTCCCAAGCGGGCCGGGGGGCTGTCATTTGCAATAAAAATGCTTTTTGGCTACAATAGCGCCATGGAAAAGAAGGAATTGGAAAATATCGGCGAATTTTTTTCAAAGAATAACAGCGCCATGGCCATGCCGCCGGAAAAAAAATGGCAAGAGATCTTTTCCGGCTGGATCGACAAAATAGACCAGGAAAAGATGATGCTCGACCTGTTCGAACTGAAACTGTGGATGGAAAGCATCGAGGAGTTCAACGCCTCCACCTACCTGGAGAACCTGATATTCAAGTTTCACGCCCAAGCGGACCGGAATTACGAGTTTTATGTCTTCAGCCTCAATCAGGTGACGGCGAGGATCACCTCCCTGCTCAAGGAACTCGATTTTAAAAAGGACAAGTATTTCCTTAATTTCGAGGAATTCATCGTCGACAAGATCCTGGAAGGGAACATGGAGAAAACGTTCCCCAGCTTGAAGGAGTCGTTTTCGCCGGAGTCGTGGTTCTACAGTTTCCGCATTTTCCTGCAGAGTTTCCGAACCGTGCTCGGAGAAATCCTGCACATTGATTTGGTTCCCCAGCGCGCTTACCTGGCTATAAAAAAACTCTACCACCGCGAATTGCTCAACAATCCAATATTGATTTCCCTGCTGAAAAAGCAGTTCATCCCCAGGATGGACAAGATCTACCAGCCTGACATTTCCGGGATAATCTCTGCCTGCAAGGAAAAAAACATCCGCAAGAACCTGGGCATCTTCTTCATCCTCTCCTTCCGGATTCTCAAGATCAGCAATTTCATCGAGCTGAACCTGAATAAAAACAAATACCTGGACATGACCATCCCCCTAATCCTTTCATTGAAAAAAAACATAGATGCCCTCATCGTTTTCAACGATTCCACGCTCTGGCAAAGCCTCGAGGCCGACCCGGGATTGAAGAAGGAGCTGGCTGCAGTCGGCGCGGTCTTCAAG
>JAPKZM010000150.1 GCA_026393775.1 Candidatus Aminicenantota bacterium | reverse complement strand
AAACGCACACCTGCTTCTGCCTTTCCAGGTAGGCGATGAGGTACTTAAATACGGTCAGGATGATGACCACGAATATCGCGACCGAAAAGGCGGTGAGATAAAAGCCGCTGCCTACGGCGATGCCGATGGCGGCCACGGTCCAGATGGTCGCGGCGGTGGTCAGACCGTGGACGGCAAAACGGGCCTGGATGATGGCGCCGGCTCCCAGGAAACCGATACCGGAGACGATCTGAGCCGTCAAGCGGGCCGGATCGCCCCCCTGCCCCATGGCCGCAATCTTAAATGACAGGATGGTGAGCAGCGTGCTGCCAATGGCGATCAGAATATTGGTACGCAGGCCGGCTTCCTTGTGCGACAACTCCCTTTCCAAACCGATGATCCCCCCCAGCGCGGCCGCCAGGAGAATTTTTAAAACAGTCTCCATTCCCATAGGGTCACCTCAGCCAGAAGGCAATGATAAAGACAACCAGCAAAAAAACGGTATAGACGGCGAAAAAGGGATTCTTCAGCAATTTCTCCGGTTCCTCGGCCGCGTCGCGGTCCTGGATCGATTTGATCATGAAAAAAATCAGGTAGAATATGATAAACGGCAATGCATACAAGAAAGTTTTCAGGCTCAAACGGATGGCGAACAGGATGAACATGGCCAGGAACAGTAGGCCGTTGAAGATCATGAACGCCACCAGCCCGCGGACGCTGTAGCGGTTCAGGGACAGACGGTAGGCCGAGGATTCCTCGGCGGTTAGGAATTTCTTTTCTGCCACCCTCTTGCCGACCATCAGGAAATTACCGAACGCCCACCAGGCCAGCAGCAGGCTCAGGGGAGGAAATGGCCCGGCCAGCACGTACCAGCCGATCAGGAAGCGGATCGGATTGTTGGCCGATTCCAGCGTGGAATCAAGATAGGGAACGTCCTTCATGCGAATGGGTGGGACATTGTATAAAAGCCCGGCCAGCAGCAGGGCGCCCAGGCTTAGAATGAAGGCCCGGGAATAAAAAAAGTGGGCCATGAGCAGCGAGGCAGCCACCAGCGCCAGCCAACCAACGAGCAGCACCTTGACGCTGATCTCGTTCCGGACCAGGGGTCGATGTTTCTTACCGGGGTGGAAAGCGTCGAACGGAGCGTCGGTGATCTCATTGATGATATAATTGGCCGTGGAAACCATCCAGGTCAAAACAAACGCCAGGCTGACCTTCAAGAACGCGGACGTTGTCAGCAGGGAGCCTATCCCGGCCGGATTGACCAGGAAAACGGCCGCGAAGCCGATCAGGATAGCCAGGCTGCGCGGCCAGCGTTCAAGGCGCAGCGACGCGATATACAGGCTACCTTTCTTTTTTTCTGGCATAGATTTCCCAGGAATCGGCCAATTGCAGCCTGCAGTGTAGCTTTTTCAGCGGTCTTTGTAAAGCCTTGCCCTTTAAAAAAGGGAATACGCGGGTCAGCAAATAATAGGCGGAAAAATTCCAGGCAAAGCGTTTGCGCAACGCGATTTCAAAGCCGTGGTCTTGCAAGAGCCGATCCAGGGAGCGGCGGTTGAAAAAATTCAGATGGGCGACGCGATAATGCCACCAGCGGCCGCCCATGATCCTGGCCGCCAGGCTTCCGATATCGGGAGTGACGATGACCAGCATGCCGCCCGGAGACAGGAAGCCGTTCAAGGCCGCTAAAAAAGCGCCGGGATCGGTCACATGTTCGAGCACATCGAGCAGGGTGATGACCGAAAATTTTTCATTAGCAATGAATTGCTCCACGGTGCCGCAAAACAGCTCCAGGCCGTAAAGCCTTTTCGCGTCGGCAACCAGGGCAGCCGATGGCTCTATGCCGGCAACCCGGTAGCCGACATTCCTGGCCAGGTTCAGGAAAATACCGCTGGCCGACCCGACGTCCAGCAGCGCAGAACCGGCCGGCGCATAGGGCCTCAGCCTTCTCAGAATGGTGGAAAAATTCCGGCCGCGTCCCTCGCCTTCCTGGCTGTATTCCTCGTCCGCCAGCGCGGCATAAAAATGCGCGATCTCATCCTGGGCCGGGGCCGGATTGGCGAAGACGAAACCACAATCGGGACAGGAGAAAAAAGTCCAGCGCGTGCCGTAATGGCTGTCGGTGATCTTGAAATCAGCGGCGCAGATCTTTTCCGGAACGACCGTGCCTTTTTTAAAAAGCGCAATATCCCGGCATTGGCAGAGCGGGCAGCGCTCAATGGCGGCAAGCTTCATTCTTGCTTTTCTTGCTGGACCGGTCCGACCTGCTCGGAAGCAAAGAACTTCCTTTGCCAGAACTCAAGGTTCAGCCTGGCCTCGTCGATCGCTTTCTTGCCGCGCACGCCGTGGTGTTCGCCGGGGTAGATCATGAGCTCAACCGGTTTTCCCAGGTCCAGCAGGCCGTTGAGCAGCTGCAAGGTGTTCTGCATGTGGACATTGTCATCCATGCTGCCGTGCGTCAGCAGCAGGTTGCCCCGGTACGTCTGAAGATAGGACAATACCGAAGCCTGCCGATAGCCATCGGGGTTTTCCGCCGGGAGGTCCATGTAGCGCTCGGTGTAGACCGAGTCGTAGAGCGACCAATCCATCACCCCGAACTCGGCGATGCCGCAAGAAAAGAGATCTGGGGCCGCGGCCATAGCCAGGGCCGCGACGTAGCCGCCATAACTGCCGCCGGTGATGCCGATCCGTTTAGCGTCGATGAAAGGCAGGGTACGCAGATAAGCGACCGCGCTGCCGTAGTCAGCGAGCTCCCACTTCCCCAGGCAGCGGTGCATGGCATCCACCCACTGCCTGCCGAAATGCCCCGAACCGCGGTGGTCGACCTTCAGCATGATGATCCCCTGCTGGGCCAGGAAAAAATCATCCAGGCGGCGGGGAAAAACGTCGCTGACCGAGCGGGATTCAGGGCCGCCATAGATGGAAAGGATTACCGGGTACCTGTTTTTCGCGTCGAAGTCGGGGGGCAGGATCCAGCCGGCAGGCAACTGCAGGCCGTCGCCGGTCGGGATCTTGAAGAGCTCCGCTTTGCCCAGGGCGATTCGGCTCAGGCCGGGAGAAGCGCTTTCGCCGAGCAAACGCAGGGAGCGGCCGTCGCGGCCGCAGAGGCGCAACCAGGGCGGCTGCTGCAATGACGAAAAACGGTCGAGATAGAAGGAGCCCTGCTTGGAAAAGGTTACGGCATGGGAACCGTTCGGGCTGGTTAAGCGCCGCGGAACGCCGCCTTTGATGGATAGTTGATAGAGGTCGGTTTGGGTGGAATCCTCCTTGTCGGCGCTGAAGAAGACCAGCCCTTTTTTTTCATCCACGAATTCGATCCCCCTCACCGACCATGGACCGCTGGTGATCATCCTTTCCAGGCCGTTCGCCTGCAAAAGGCAGAGGTGGTTCCAGCCGCTCTTGTCCGTGAGCAGCAGCAGGCTGCCGTCGGCCAGGGTGAAAAAATCATCTTTGGCAAGCGCATTGACCCAGGTTCTCCGCTGCTCGCGGCGGACCAGGTTAATTTTCTTGCTGCGCAGCGAATAGGTGAATAGTTTCCAATCATCCTGGCCGCGGTTCATCCATTGCAAGTACAATCTCTGGCTGTCGCGGTTCCAATCCAGAACGGTCAGGTAATGTTCGCCGCTATCGGCGAACCCGATCCAGTCGATGCTGCGGGAGGTCAGGTCGTAAACGCCGACGGTAACGGTCGGGTTTGGAAAGCCGGCCTTGGGGTAGCGCTGCATCTCCAAGCGCCCGTAGGGACCGGCGGCGTCAAACAGGGGGAACTGCGGCACCCGGCTCTGGTCGAAGCGCAGGAATGCGATCTTGCCGCTGTCGGGGCTCCAGTCAAAGGCCCGGTAGCGGCTGGCCCGGCCCAGGATCTCTTCGTAATAGACCCAGGATGCGTAACCGTTCAGTATCTCTTCGCTGCCGTCAAAAGTCACCTGGACGGGAGCACCCCCACTCGAGGCGCAGACGAACAGGTTTCCGCCCGCCGTGTAAGCCAGGAAGCGGCCGTCCGGGGAAAAGACGGGATTTTTTTCCGCGGCGGCAGTGGCCGTGATGCGGGTGACCGTCGCCGATTTTTTCCCGTAGACATAAATGTCGTCTTCGTAAAGAAAGGCCAGCCGGGAATAATCGGCGTTGTGATCGTCCGGAAGGATGAAATTCAGTTTCAGCGTCGTCACGGTTTTAAGCGCCTGTGGATCCAGCAAGACCTGAGTCCGCCCGCTGCCGGCATCGACAGCCAGTAATTTTCCGGCGCGGTTCTCGACGAAACGGAGGTCATCGAGCCAGTCGGGAATGTCGGGCAAAGGGCGCAGCAGCGCTTCACCGCGATTGAGATAAATCCCTTCGAAGGTCAGTTTTTCAGCTGCCCCGTCATGCAAGGAGAGAGAAAAAAGGCAAAATAGCAGAATGAGTATCTTCATCAGGCCTCCATATCGATCAGGCACGCCGATGGGCTCAGGCGCAACCGTGCCGGCAGGCTTCGGAAATCAAATGACAAAACCATTGGGGATTTCCACGTCCTTGGGAATGACGACGATGCCGTCCACGATGTTATAGCGTTCGTGGCTAAAACTTACCAGGCCTTTCTCATTGATAATGCGCACTCCTTCGCCGATGCGGACGTTCTTGTCCAGAATGGCGTTACGGATGACACAGTTCCGCCCGATCCCGACCGGGCAGCGTCCGCGCTTCGCGTCCTCGGCTTTGTCCTCCAGGCTTTCATAGTAATCGGCCCCCATCATGACCACCCGCTCCAGGTAGGAATTGGCGCGGATGCTCGAGCGGATGCCGATGACGGTGTTGGTCAGCTTGCTGCCCTCGATGATCGAACCTTCGGAGATCAGCGAGTAATGGACGTCGCAGTTCTCGATCTTGGAGCCGGGCAGAAAACGCTTGCGGGTATAGATCGGGGCCGCTTCATTGTAAAAATCGAAATGGGGAATGGGGTTGGCAAAATCCAGGTTGGCGTTGAAGAACGCCTTGATGGTACCGATGTCCTCCCAGTAATCGCTGAACACGTAGGCGAAGACCTGGTGATCGGCGATGGAATCCGGGATGACCTCGCGTCCGAAATCTTCCTTGCTATTGTGTTCCAGCAGGTCGATCAGCACGTCCTTTTTGAAAATATAGATGCCCATGGAAGCGATATAATTCAATCCTTTTTCCTTCAGTCCAAGGTATTCATCTGGAGTGAAGAGCTCGTCCAGCAAAGCCTCGGTTTCCGGCTTTTCCACAAAACGGATGATCCGCCGCTGGCCATCGATCTGCAGGATGCCGAATTCACCGGCCTGCTGGCGCTGGACCGGCTTGACGGCCAGGGTGATGTCGGCTTTTTTCTCCCGGTGGTAATTCAAGAATTCGCGCAGGTTGATCCGGTACAATTGGTCGCCGGAAAGGATCACCACGGTGCCGGCCTTCTGATTCTTGATGTAGTGGATGTTTTTGCGCACGGCGTCCGCCGTTCCCTGGTACCAGTTCGAATCCTCGATAGTCTGCTGGGCGGCGAGGATCTGCAAAAAACCGTCCGTGAAGCCGTCGAAGCGGTAGGATTGGGCGATATGGCGGTGCAGGGAAGCGGTATTGAACTGGGTCAAGACCATGATCTTCCTGATGTTCGAGTGCAAGCAATTGGAAATCGGGATATCGATCAAACGGAACTTGCCGCCGATAGGGACAGCCGGCTTGGCGCGATATTTGGTCAATGGATAAAGCCGCGCCCCCCGGCCGCCGCCAAGAATAACCGCCAGCACGTCTTTCATGCGCGTCTCCTATTTTCATGATAGACAGCAGCGGGTGTAATGTCAAGCAAAGAAGTGTTAGTGATAGTGTTAGTGTTAGTAGCAGCAATAGTCTTGAATTGCTGTTTTTAATGGCTCGTTGCTAACACTACCACTAACACTAACACTCATAGAGCTTCCAGCCCTCCGCCATGCAAAAGATATCTCTTGTCGGTCAAAGCCGCCAACTGGGAATTATGGGTGGCGATGACGGCGGTGAGCCCGCGCTCGCGGATCATTTGCTTGAACAGTTGAAAAACCGTTTCCCCGGTCTTCCAGTCCAGGCTGCCGATGGGTTCGTCGGCCAGCAGCAGGCGCGGGGAATTGATCAGGCTGCGGGCAATGGCCGCACGCTGTTTTTCACCGCCCGACAGCTGGTAGGGCATGAGCGCGAATTTTTCCCCCAGGCCGACTTCGCGGAGCAGTTCTTCGGCAGCGGCAAAGGTCTTTTCCCGCTTGAATGTCTGGATCAATGAGGGGGCGGCCACGTTCTCCAGTACGGTGAGCTCGGGCATCAGGTAATGGAACTGGAACACAAAACCGATGTCGCGGTTGCGGTAGGCGGCCAGGCGCTTGCGGTTGAAGGCGGCAATATTTTCGCCGGCGAAACGCACCATCCCTTGATCCGGACGGTCCAGCGAACCCAGTAAGTGCAATAGGGTGCTTTTGCCGGAACCCGAAGCGCCGGTGATGGCCACCAAGCTCCCCTGCTCCACTTGCAGGCCGAGGTTTTGCAGGATGACCAGCTTGTGTTGATCGGGCTGGATGAAGCTCTTCTCAAGCTCTGCGGCTTCCAATATGATGATGGCCATGATTCCTCCAGGTCAGCGGGTGCGCGGCCACAAGGTCTTCACCTGGCGCAGGCGCGACAGCCAGTACTCATTCAAATTCTCGAAGTGCACCCAGCCGCCCGCGGCGGGGGCATGGACAAAGCGGCCAGTGCCCATGTATATGGCCGAATGCCACGTTTGCGCCAATTTAAAAACCAGAATATCGCCCGGAGCGGCATGCTTCAACTTCACGCTCCCGGCCATCCGGCCCTGCTCGCGGGCGTTGCGGGGAACCCGGATGCCGAAACAATCAAAAACATAAAATACCAGCCCGCTGCAGTCGAAACCGTCGATGTCGACGCCACCGAAGCGGTACGGGATCCCGACCAGGTTCGCGGCCAGCTCGACGATCTGGCGGCGCAGCACCCACTGTTCTTGTTCCGGTGTAGTCCGCATTGAACAAAGCGTAAAGGCGAGAACAGCCAGCGGCAAAATCCAGACCCGGGCCGCCAGTGATCCCGGTTTTACTTTTTTTGCTTTCAACGATCGCCTTCCCGGCAGGATAAATAGCCACCCCGCAGCGCTAGGATTGCGAAAGGGGGGACTCGAACCCCCAGGCCTTGCGGCATCAGATCCTAAGTCTGACGTGTCTGCCAGTTCCACCACTTTCGCGCCTAAAAAAAATACCATTATTTGACTGCGCTGTCAAATTCGCGCCGCCACGATTTTTTGAACGAAAAAAGAAATAAAAATCACAGATTGACAATGCAAAATGCATTTGTTAATGTAAAATTAAGTCTTTCTTAAGGAGGCAGGATGTTAAATAAATATTTTAGCGCAAAAAAGACCTGCTTGGACTTACTCTTCATCCTAGTTTTGCTGGGTTGCGCCTGGCAGTCGGGCTGCCAGATGCAGACCAGCGAGTCGAGTATGAATAAAAAAGAGCCCGGAAAAATCGCCCAAATCAAGAAAGCCGGAAAGATCATCATCGGCACCAGTGCTGACTATCCGCCCTACGAGTTTCGCCTGTTGCCCGAGATCGAAGACGATTTCGTCGGCATCGACATGGATATCGCCGAAGCCATTGCCGCCGATTTGAACGTTAAACTGGAGATCAAAAACATTGTGTTCAACAACCTGTTCAAGGAACTGGACGAGGAAAATATCGATTTGATCCTGGCCGGGCTGGCGCCCAGCGAAAGCCGGCAAAAAATAGTTGATTTCTCCATCCCCTATTACCAGGCCATACAGAACATGCTGATCAGGACCAAGGACAAGGAAAAGATCAAGCTGCTGGAAGACCTGCGCGGGAAAAAGGTCGGCACCCAGGCGGGATCCATCCAGGAAGACATGGCCAAGAGCATGATTTTCGGAGCCACTTTTATCACCCGGCCGACCATTCAGACGCTGATCGATGAACTGGCAACGCAAAAACTGGATGCCGTGATCCTGGAAAAACCCGTGGCCGATACCTTTGTGTTTAAAAACAAGGATTTCCTCAACCTGGAGTGCAATTCCAATCGCACGCCGCTGGGTTCCGCCGCGGCAGTGAAAAAGGGCAACAAAGAACTCCTGGACCGCATCAACCAGATCCTGGAAAAGTTGATCAAAGAAAACAAAATCAACCAGTTCGTCCAGGATGCGAAGGTTTTCACCGATAAGATTTAGTTTTCAAGCTGAACTGCCGCCAGTTTTCAATGTATACGTAGGGGCGGGGCAGCACCAATCATCCGTCTATCCTGACGGATGTGATTGGTCTACCATCACTATGTTTTCAGCCAACTCAGGTAGTCGCTGAAAACATCAAGTGATGGTATACTTTCACTAGATGATTTCAACAACTTTCAATCTGGTTGAAATCATAGTGAAAGTATGTCTTTTAGGGTAACCCCGCCCTTACTTAAATTGGGCAAGGAGCATAGCGGATCATGATCAGTCTGCAGAATATTGGCCTGACTTACATTGATAAAAATATTTTTACGCAGATTTCCTGGCTGATCACGGGAAAAAGCCGTATCGGGCTTGTCGGCGACAACGGTGCCGGCAAAACCACCCTGTTCCGGGCCATCAAAGGAGAAGTATCCTTGGACAGCGGCACAATTGAAATTCCCAGGAACAAGCGCATCGGCTACCTGCCGCAGGACCTGGTCGAGCTCGATCCCCTTCCGGTCCAGGATTACCTGAAAAAGAGGACCGGCCAGGATGAACTGGAAAAAAACATGCGTTCATACGAGGAGAAGATCACCCGCGACGATTACAGCCGGGCCAGCTACGAAACGATCCTGAACAAATTCGATACCGCCAGCGAGGCTTTCCGCATCCAGGGCGGCTATGATTTCGACGCCAGAGCCCGGCGTATCCTGAAGGGCCTGGGCTTCGCCAATGACGATTATACGAAGAACTGCCGGGATTTTTCCGGCGGTTGGAAAATGAGGATATTCCTGGCCGTCATCCTGCTGGCCAACCCGGAGATCATGCTTCTGGATGAACCGACCAACCACCTCGACACTGAGAGCATGGAATGGTTGGAGAATTTCCTGAAAAACTACGGCGGCACATTGCTGACCATTTCCCACGACCACATGTTCCTGGATAAAATGGTCAATCAAATCGCCGAGCTCAAGCAGGGGAAAATCACGATCTACAAGGGCAACTATTCCCATTACCTACGCGAAAAAGAACGGAGGTTGGCGGCATTGCAAAAGCAGCGGGAACTGCAAAAAGCCGAAATCAAGCGCATTCAAGCCTACATCGACCGCTTCCGCGCCAAAGCCAGCAAAGCCTCCGAGGTGCAAAGCCGCATCAAGCAGCTCGAAAAATTTGCGCTGCTGCCCGAGGAAGAGAGCGTGAAAAAAGTGCATTTCCGTTTTCCGCCCGCCCAGCGCAGCGGCAAGGAAGTGATCATTGCCCGCGGCCTGGGCAAAATTTACGGTCAGAAACAGGTGTTCTCCGGGATCAACCGCACCATTTACCGCGGCGAGAAAATTGCCCTGCTCGGGATCAATGGCGCAGGGAAATCGACCCTGGTGCGGATTCTGGCCGGGAGCGAAGAACCCAGCCAGGGTTCCCTGCAGCTGGGCCCCCAGGTCAAAACCGCTTTCTTCTCCCAGGAAAGCCAGCACAACCTGGCTTACCAGCGCACGATCTGGGAAGAGATCCAAGCGCTGGACAGCCCGGGCAGCGACCTGGAGAAAAGGAACCTGCTGGGAGCTTTCCTTTTTTCAGGCGACGACATCCACAAGCCGGTGGCCGTCCTTTCCGGGGGAGAAAAAAGCCGCCTGGCCCTGGTCAAGATCCTCCTCCAGGACAGCAATTGCCTGATCCTTGACGAACCGACCAATCACCTCGACCTGAAAACCAAGGAAATTTTCCAGAACGCCTTGCAACATTATGCCGGGGCCATCATCCTGGTTTCCCATGACCGCTATTTCCTGGACCAGCTGGTGCAACGCGTTTTTGAAATCAGGGACGGCAGCTTGTATGAATACACGGGTAATTATTCCTATTTTGCCCAGAAACGCGAACAGGAAATGGCCGTCCGCAGCGGGGAAAATGCTCCGGCTCAGGACCGCCCGGGAGGAGCCTCCGAGCCGACCGGGAGCAAAGGGGGGAGCAAATCCAGGGAACAGCGCCGCCAGGAAGCCGAATCCAGGAACCGGCGCGGGAAGCTCAAAATGGAGATTCGCAAGGAGCTGCCGGCCCTGGAAGAGGAGATCGCGGCCACGGAGCGGCTGAAATCACGTAACCAATCGCTGCTGTGCGACCCCGAAGTTCTCAAGGAATCCGCACGCATAAAGCCGCTGATGCTGGAATTGAACCAGGCCAGCCGCCGCCTGGCCGAGCTCTACCCTCGCTGGGAGGAGCTGATCCGGCAATTGGAAAAAGTGGATGAAATGGATTTTTGCTGATCGGCCACTTGAAAAATTTTTCGTTTTGTTGTAAATTAAAAAATGGCAAATAAATACATCCTGGCGATAAACCCCGGTTCGACGTCGAACAAAATCGCGATTTTTTCAGGCGAAAAAAAAATTCTCGGCCAGAATATCTCGCACGCGGCCGAAGAATTGGCCCCCTACCAAAAGATCATCGACCAGCATGAATTCCGTGAAAAAGTCATCCTGGATTTCCTGGCGGAAAACAAATTTGACGTCAAACAGCTGGCGGCCGTGGTCGGCCGGGGCGGACTGCTGACGCCGATGGCCTCCGGGACCTACCTGGTCAACGGGGAAATGATCGCCTTCCTGAAAAAAAACAAGATGGAACACGCCTCCAACCTGGGGGCATTGCTGGCCGGAGATATCGCCCAGAAGATCCCGGTGGACGCCTTCATCGTCGACCCGGTGGTGGTGGACGAGCTGGCCGACGTCGCCCGGATCACCGGCCTGCCGGAGATCCGCCGCATCAGCATATTCCACGCCTTGAACCAGAAGGCGGCGGCGCGCGAGGCGGCCAAGAAGCTCGGCCGGCTTTACGAGAAGTGCCGCCTGATCGTCGCCCACCTCGGCGGCGGCATTTCCATCGGCGCCCACCTGGACGGCAAGGTCATCGATGTCAACAACGCGCTGAACGGCGATGGACCGTTCGCCCCCGAGCGCGCCGGCTCGCTGCCCAGTTGGAGCCTGATCGAATTGGCCACCTCGGGAAAGTACGACCTGGCCACCCTGAAGAAAATGATCACCGGCAAAGGCGGCATTGTCGCCCACCTCCATGTCAACGACATGAGAAAAGTGGAGGAAATGGTCAAGGCCGGTCATAAAGAGGCGACCCAGGTTTTTGAAGCCATGGCCTACAACGTGGCCAAGGAGATCGGTTCGCTGGCCCCGGTTCTGGAAGGCAGGATCGACGCCATCGTTTTGACCGGCGGCATCGCCTATGACGATCATTTCATCCAATTGGTCCGCCGCCGGGTCGAATTCCTAGCCAAGCTGATCATTCTGCCCGGTGAAGACGAAATGACGGCGCTGGCCCAGGGAGCGCTGCGCGTGTTGAGTGGAGAGGAAGCCCCGAAACAATGGAAATACTCAGGAGGAAACGCATGAAAGCGATGAGGAAGCTAAGCGAGATCGAAAGCATCGTCAAGGCAAAGAAGAACTATTCCATGGCCGTTGCCTACGGCCAGGACGAGGACACCATCCTGGCGGTCAAGCGCGCCGTCGAGGAGAAGATCGTCGACGCCATCATCGTCGGAAACGAAAAGGTCATCCGCGAAGTCTGCGCCAAGCTGAAGGTCGACCCCGGCCTGTTCGAGATCGTCAACGAGCCCGATGAGAAGAAGAGCGGCGACAAGGCCGTGCGCCTGATCATCGACGGCAAGGCCCAGATCCTGATGAAGGGGCTGATCTCCACCCCTTACTACCTGCGACCCATCCTGAACAAGGAATACAACCTGGTCGGCAAGGACGGCGTCCTGTCGCATACGGCCATCCTGGAAATACCGACCTACGACAAGCTGCTGCTGGTCTCCGACGTGGCCATGATCCCCTACCCCGACCTGAACCAGAAAGTGCAGATGATCAATTACAATATCAAGATCGCCGCCAAGCTGGGTATCATCAACCCCAAGGTCGCCCTGCTCACGGCCAACGAAAAAGTTTCGGACAAGATGCCCTGCACCATGGAGGCCGCGATCATTACCAAAATGGCCGACCGAGGCCAGATCAAAGGTGCAATCGTTGATGGCCCGCTGGCCCTGGACGTGGCCATTTCCAAACACTCCCTGGAAATCAAGGGATTGAAATCGGCCGTTGAAGGCTACGCGGACATTCTGATCATGCCCAATATTGAAGCCGGAAATATCTTTTACAAATCCACGACGATTCTGGCCAAGGGCATGCTGGCCGCCGTGGTGACCGGTGCGCCGTTTCCGGCCATCCTGACTTCACGGTCCGACGATGACGATTCAAAGTATTATTCGATCGTGCTGGCAGCGGCGTTAGTCTAAAAGCAAACTTAAGTGTTAGTGATAGTGTTAGGGAAGAAAACTAACCATCAATAAATCTGGATCCTCAAACTTAAATTACTTAGAATTAAAAGTAAATACTTGAGGCCGATCTGCAACATAGATCAAGCAGGTCGACGTATCATTTATTGGAATTA
>JAPKZM010000300.1 GCA_026393775.1 Candidatus Aminicenantota bacterium | reverse complement strand
CAGGCGCGCTATTACCTGGCCAAGGCCTATCTGCGGCTGAGCAAGGATGACGGCACCTACTTCGACATGGCGGTCGAAGAACTGAAGCGGGCGGCCCATATCCGCGGCGGCAACCCCCAGATCGCCCTCGATTGCGCCAAGGTCTTTTTCTCGATCTGGCCGCTGCTCGAGAAAGAGGACCAGCGCTTCGTCGCCAACCTGCTGGCCGACGCCATGCCCGCGCTGGCCTGGGAAAATTTCTCGCCGCTGCTGGAGGCGTGGTCGCTGTACGTGCAGGACGCGCCGCTGCTCATGACCCTGCTTGAGCGCCGGCCCGATTT
Source organism: Candidatus Aminicenantota bacterium (assembly GCA_026393775.1). Classification (GTDB taxonomy): domain Bacteria; phylum Acidobacteriota; class Aminicenantia; order UBA2199; family UBA2199; genus UBA2199. The sequence goes on along the minus strand of JAPKZM010000300.1, from coordinate 7,167 downwards.
TTTCGGCTCCGCCGCCAACCAACTGGTCAACGCCGGCATCCCGTTGGCCTGGCGCTGGCAGCTCTTGGATATGTATGAAGCCTACAGCCTCGACTCGGCCGAGAAACTTTTCAATGAAAAACTGCTGAATAACGAGATGGACTGGGAGCAGGCGCGGCAACTGTTCCGCCACCTCGATATCAAGGGTTATTTCCGCCTGCGGCCCGGGAGCCAGTTCAAACATGATCGGCTGGCTCAGCTCCAGCGCCAATTGCTGCTGGAGATCATTTCCGGGTCCCTGAGCGATGCGCGGGCAAAGGCCGAGCCCAATGCGGAGCTTCAGTTAAGAGGATACATTCAGACGTATCTTTCCGAGCATCCCGAGCTGAACAGCCTCGAGGAGCTGCAGAATGTGCTCGAGGAAAAGAAATTTTTCAAGGAAAACGATTTTCCCTCGCTGCGCCTGAAAACCCTGATCTCGTACCGGAAAGGGGATTACAACGGCGTCATCGCCGAGATCGAGGCTTTGCGCAAGGGCATCTCCTTCGTCAAGCAGGAGCAGGCAGCCGACTACACCGACATCCTGCTCCTCCTGGTCGACTCCTACTACAGCAGCAAGCTCCTGACCGTGGCTGAAACCGTAGCCCGCGACCTGTACCTGAGCCAGCCCGACAACCCCGACGTCCTGTACCGTATCCTGCGCGTCCAGAAAGTGCTGGGCGACGAAGGGGCGCCCGACAAAGCCTTGAACGAAAAACTGGCCAAGGTCGAGAATAGCCGTTTTTTGACGGTCGCCAGGGCCAATAGCGGCTACGATGTTTTCCTTTTCAACCAAGCGCAGATCGAGATCGTTTTGGACCCGGCCCTGCGTGCCCAGCTGAAAGCCGGGCAGCTGCTGCAGGTGTTCATCAACGACCGCATCGCCTACGAGAGCTACGTCGAGACTGTGCCGGAAAAGATCGTCATCGGCCCGCCGTTTACGGATGTAGAACGCAAGGTCAGAGTGCAGGTGAATCTATTGTAATACGTTATGCGTGAAGGAAATGGAAGGGCTTCGTTATGCGTTATTTGAAAGAAAAAGAAACTGTTTCTTATCGCATACTATTGCGATTTCGCATTACGCATAACGCATAACGCATCACGCATCACGTAATACATCTCAATTACGATTATGAAACTTCAAAAAAAAGACTTGAAACGTAATCTCGCCAACCTGTCCCTGGTGATACTGGGCTCCGTGATAATGGCCATCGGCTACTCGCTGTTCCTCATCCCGCATCACTTCGTCCCCGGCGGCGTATCGGGCATCGCCATGATCATCAACTACTTCACCCGCATGCCGCTCGGCACCCTGATCATGGTGCTCAACATCCCGGTCTTCATCGTCGGCATCAAGATCATGGGCCGCAAGTACGGCCTGCGCTCGCTGCTGGGCATGGTGATCTCGTCGCTGCTCATCGATTTCTTCCATGAGGTAGTGGGCTTGAAATCGGCCACCGACAACGCCATCCTGGCCGCCATCTACGGCGGCGTCATGCTCGGCGTCGGCCTGGGACTGGTCTTCCGCGGCCGCGCTTCGACCGGCGGTTCCGACATCCTGGGCCAGATCCTCAACCGCTGGACCGGCATGTCGGTCGGCATCGCCATCATGCTCATCGACTTTTTCGTCATCTCGGCCTCGGGGCTGGCCTTCAGGAAGCTGGAAGCGCCGCTCTACGGCTACATCGTCCTGTTCATCTCCTCGCGGGTCATTGACATGATCCTCGAGGGTTGGAACTACACCAAGCTGGCGATCATCACCTCGACGAAAACCGCCGAGATCCAGGAATTCATCCTCAGCACCCTCGACCGCAGCGGCACGGCGCTGAAGTCGCGCTCGCTTTACCTCAACCGCGAGGGCGAGACGATCATCACCGTCATCCACCGCAAGCAGCTGGCCGAGCTGCGCGAGTTCGTCAAGTCGATCGACCCCGGCGCCTTCGTCATCATCAACAACACGTATGCAGTACTTGGCAAAGGGTTTAAAACGACGCAGGTAAGTTAAAATAGGTATAAGGTAGACGGTAGAAAGAAATAAAGCACCAAATCACAAGCACCAAATTCCAAACAAGCACCAAGCACCAATGACCCAATAACCAAAACGAAGAAGGAAATTAAATTCAATGTAAAAGATCTGCCTTGGGTAGGAAACGCAGATCTGCGTTCCCTACAGAAGAAAATCTACTTGGCTTTCGTTTTGGTCATTGGAATTTGGAATTTGAGATTTATTTGGAATTTGGTGCTTGGGATTTGTTATTTTAGTCTTACGAGTCAAGTCTGATTAAATCCTAAAAGCTCCGCGATAGTCACTTCCAGCTTCTTCTGAGCTCTTTGCAATCCTGGATCGCTTGCCGGGTTCTGAAGTTCTTCTTGTTTTAAAAAATGATACGCCAGCTGGGCGGCAGCACAAATCATCCGCCATTTTTGGCGGATATGATTTGTCTGTCCACCTTGTGGGACAGCCGCGAAGTTTTTTTCCTTTAAGAAGTCAAAGAAACCGCGATTGCCGCCGGCCTTCTCATTGCGCAGCAGCCGGTTCAGATTGGCGAAATTAGTCTCCAAGCGCTCGGGCAAAACAAAGCTGAACAGCGGGTCGGCGGCGCGAAAGACCTCCCGGATCATGAACTGGGGCGTATTGGCCGGCAGGCGCTGGCACAAGCGGCTGGCCGGGTAGGGGACTATGAACGGGGCGTGAGCCAGCAAAGCGAAATTGGGATAATCCCGGTGATAGGCGACGATCAGCGCCAGCTCCTCGACGAATTCCTCCCAGGTCGAGTCGCCGTCGCTGCTGATCCAGTAATGAAAATGGCGCAAGCCATGTTTTTCCAGCTCGGCCAGCAGGTTGGCGAACTCCGGCAGGGACGGCAGGCGCTTGCCCAGGCGCAGCCCCCGCTGCGGCAGGAACACGTCGCTTCCCAGCCAGAGGAGCGGCCGGTTATCCAGGTAAAGCTCCGGATCGGCAACGAGCGCTAAAATTTCCTTGTTTGCCTGTCCGGCGCCTTGAACCAGAGCTGCCGGCGAGGTCTGGATGCCAATGATGCGAAAGCCGTTTTTTTTGACCAGGGCGAAGACCGCCGCCGCGTAAGCGGGGTCCTGCAGGATATCGTCGTCATTGATGTTGACGGCGCGCGCTTGCCCATCGCTGAGACGGAATTCATCTATTTTATCACCATATTTGATTAAAATTTCCTCGACCTTGTCCAGGGGCAATTTACGGAATCGGCTTCCTTGAACATGGCAGCAAAACAAGCAGCCGCGGCAACAGCCGCGCGAGAAATTCACTTCCAGCCCGTGGCGCAGATGCTCGCGCTGCATAAAAGCGAGATCGACATTGAAGCAACTGAAATTTTCCGGCCGCGCGACCTCGTTGAAATCGGACATGGCGATGAGGCCGGGCTTTTGCCAGAACCAGCCCCGGCGTTCGAACAGGGCCGGGGCATCGCCCCGGTTCAACGCCTCCAGGATGATTGGCAGTTCCAGCTCGGCTTCGCCGCGGATGAATAAATTGATCTGCGGCAGGTGATAAATGGCCGGCAGGGGCTGCAGGGTGGGAAAAGGGCCGCCCGCGGCCAACCAGCCTCCGTAAACAGCCCGAAAATCGGCTAAAAACGGCCTCAGGGAAGGCAAAAGGTCCTCGAACAGGGTAAATCCCGCCATATCGGCCGAAAGCGCTCCTGGGGGCGGTTTTGCGTTGGGCAGGATGAGCGGCGTGGCAGTCACCTGGAAGCCGCCGGCCTGCAGGCTGGAGCCCAGGAACAAATGGGCTGCCGGCAGGCCCATGCTTTTCCAGCGCGGGTCGCTATTCAGGCGCGGGAAAAGCAGGTTAAGCGAGCGGATCGGTTTGGCCAACGCTTCCAGGTCGGTTTGACACTCAAATGCCCCGGGAGCGGATTCAACCAGCTGCTTGTCACCGCCGTTGGTTTCGATGCAGAGATGAGCTCCTTCCTGGTAAAAGCGGCTGTGGGTGATGGTATGACTGAAACGGACATTCAGGAATTTAGAGTCCAGCCCCTGCTGTTCCAACTGAAGTTGCAGCCGGTGCAACGCGGCCAGGATCGAATGATAGGAGAATTCACCCGGTTCATAGCGGACCAGCCATTTGCCGCGGAACTGGAACTCAGGCGCCGGCTTGAGTGTTGGAATTTCATTTTTTGAATTCTTGGCGCCCATGTTGGCTACGTTAGGCGTGAACGGTATGTCCGTATATCGTTATGCGTTATGCGAAAGAATAAGAGTCTTGAAATTAAATCAAATAATTGCGATTTCTGATCACTGATCATGCATTTGGAAAGATCTTTTAATTTCTTACGCATAACGCATTACGCATAACGGAGATCTTGGAGCTTATTTTATAGCTTTAATGGTCCTGTCCCACCGGGTGCGGGTGAAGAACCTGACCACGGTCAGGCCCAGGTCCTTGATCTTGTAGATGAGGCCGGGGGTCAGGTATTCGTCCGAATCCGACTGGTAGGACCAGTAGATGCGCCAGGGCTTGCCCACGATGTAATCGAACGGCACCGGGCCCCAGAAACGCGAGTCGAATGAGTTGTCGCGGTTGTCGCCCATGCAGAAGTAATGGCGGGCCGGGACGATGTAATCGGTGCTGCCGTCTCCGTTCAACACGGTCCGGCGCAATTCGTAGGGAAATTGGAAATACCAGTCATAGTAGTTCCGGGGCGGGAATTCGGCTCCGTAGTCCACGCTCTTGAAGCTGACGTAGGGCTCGCTCAAGGGTCGGCCGTTGATGTACACCTGCTTGTTGCTGATGCGCAGCCTGTCCCCGGGCAGGCCGATCACCCTTTTGACGTATTCTTTGTCCATATCGGGCGGGGCCTTGAAAGTGACGATCATCCCTCTCTGGATGGATATCTTGGGCAGCAGCACGTTTTCCAGCTGGCTGCTGGAGCGCGAATAAGCGACTTTATTGACCAGCAGATGGTCGCCGATGAGCAGCGTCTTCTCCATGGAAGCGGTGGGAATGACGAACGACTGCAGCAAAAAGGTATTGACGAAGAAAACGTAGATCAGGGTTTCAACCACCAGTTCGAAGTACTCGCGGCCGACCGAGATGGTTCGTTTTTTCTTTACTTTGGGCGTGCGCTTGAATGGGTTTATCATTAGGGGTAATTGTAACTCAGTTCAGTTGAAATAACAAGGGCTTGGAACCGTAACGACGTGTTCTACGTGATGCGTGAATGAACTTTCCCGCCTTCGTGATGCGTGATGAGAAAGAGTAAAAAACCTTTAGGTAATTCGTCCGTTGCGGCTGCTCATAACGCATAACGCATCACGCATTACGTGGTTCTATATTTCCGATCCCTACGCCGCAAATACCACTTCGTGATCTCCTCGGCTATGGCGGGAACTAAGGCCAAACCGAGAACTACCGCCCACTCCCGGGCGCTGGGGAAATGGGTGTTGAATACCGGCTGCAGGAAGGGGACGCTGACCACCAGCAAGAGCAAGGCGATGGAAAGCCCGACCGCATATTGCATGTAGCGGTTGGAGAATACTCCGAGTTTGAAGAGCGATAACCGCTCCGAGCGCACGGTATAGGCGCGGAACAGTTCGCACAGGGAAAGGGTCATGAAGGACATGGTCTCGGCGCTCTGCACGTCCAGCCCGCGCCAGTCGTAGCGGAGCAGAAAGGCCAGCGGGTTGATGCCTGCAGGGACCACGTCGCCGCCGCGCAAGTGCCAGAGAAGCCCCAGAATGAATGCGCCCAGCACGACTCCGGTCTGGGTGACGGTCTGGATCATGATGCCGAGGCGCATGTTGCGGTTGATCACCGGTTCGTGCGGCGGACGCGGCTGACGGTTCATGATGTCGGGATCGCCCTTTTCCATGGCCAGGGCCAGGGCCGGGGCGCCGTCGGTGAGGAGGTTCAGCCACAGCAGCTGGATGACGGTCAGCGGCGAAGGCAGTCCGGCCAGCATGGCCAGGAAGATGATCATGATTTCGGCCACATTCGACGACAGCAGGAAAAAGACGAACTTGCGGATGTTGTCGTAGATGATGCGCCCCTGCTCGACGGCCGAGACGATGCTGGCGTAGTTGTCGTCGGTCAGTACCATGTCGGCGCTCTCCTTGGCCACGTCGGTGCCGGAGATGCCCATGGCCACGCCGATGTCGGCGGCCTTGATCGAGGGGGCGTCGTTGACCCCGTCGCCGGTCATGGCCACGATCTCGCGGTCGGCGCGCAGGGCGGTGACGATGCGCAGCTTATTCTCCGGCGAGACGCGGGCGAAGACATCGGTGCGCTCCACCTCGCGCTTCAGCTCCTCATCGCCGAGCGCGTCGACCTGCTTGCCGGTCAGCACCTGGTGTTCGGGACGCATCAGGCCGATGGAGTCGGCGATGGCGCGGGCGGTGTCGGGATAATCGCCGGTGATCATGATGGTGCGGATGCCGTCCCGGCTGGCGTTGGCCAGCGCCGGCGCCACTTCGGGCCGCGGCGGATCGATCATTCCGGCCAGGCCGACGAAGATCAGGTCCTTCTCTACCGCGGCAATATCGCTGACGTCGGGGAGCTCGCGGTCGACGCGATAGGCCAGACCGAGGACGCGCAGGGCGTCGCGGCTCATGGCCTCGTTGGCCGCGAGGATGCGCCGCCGCTGCGCCTCGTCGAGCGGCGCGATGCTGTCGTCGCGGCGCTGGTAGCGCGTGCAAAGGTTAAGCACCATGTCCGGCGCCCCCTTGACCGCGACGGCGTATCCGCTCTTCTTGTGGCTCTCGTCGAACGGCGAGCTGTCGGTTCCCTCAGGATTGTAGATGTGGTGGACGGTGATCATGTTCTTGCGCGTGGCGTCGAAAGGGATTTCGGCTACCCGCGGGTAGGCCTGATTGAGCGGCCGGGGCAGGGCGTCGGCCTTGGCCGCGGCCACCAGCAGCGCCCCCTCGGTCGGATCGCCGACCATGCGGTAGGTCCGCCCTTCGGCGCCGCTCGCGCCCGAGATCTCCAGGCTGGCGTCGTTGTTCAGGGCCCCGATCCACAGGGCGGTCAGCACCGCCGGGTGGTCGGCTGGTGGAACGGGTCTCCCGTCGGTCAGGAATTCGCCGGCCAGGATATTGCCGCTGTCGGAGACGGCGAGCAGGTCGTCGTCGGCCCAGATCCGGGTGACGGTCATCTTGTTCTGGGTGAGGGTGCCG
>JAPKZM010000169.1 GCA_026393775.1 Candidatus Aminicenantota bacterium | reverse complement strand
CAAAGACGAAAGCCGCGGCGTTCTGGTACAGCTCCCGCAGCGTTTCGCCGCTCACCGCCTGGCGGAATTCGCAGCCCGGACCGGCCGATCTTTTCAATTTTTTTCCTTCGGGCCCGCGGCCGACGATGATCAGCTTTTCTCCCAGCTGGCGGCAGGCTTCGATGACCAGCCCGATGTTTTTATAAGGAACCAGGGCTGTCACCAGCAGCAAGTAATCACGGCTCGGCCTGGCCGCCGGCCGATAAAAATCGACATCCACCGGCGGGTGAATGACCGTCGCCCGGCGCCGATAATACTTTTCGATCCGCTGGCGGACGAAGTTGGAATTGGCGATGAAATCATCGACCCGGGCGGCGCTGCAGACATCCCAGACACGGAGGCGTGAGATTTCCCTTTGAATGACTTTTTTGCGGAAATAACCCGCTCCGGCAAAATACGCGTAATATTGATCCCAGGCATAACGCATCGGGGAATGAATGTAGCTGACGTGCCGGGCCTCCGGCGCCGGGATCGCCCCCTTGGCCACGCAATGAGAGCTGCTGATCACCAGCGAGTACTCCCTTAAGTCGAAGGCCTCGATGTGGCGGGGAAACCAGGGCAGGAAAAACGGGTAGTGTTTCTTCAGAAAAGGGCTGCGGTTCAAACGCGAGTCGAACACGCGCTTCGAACGGATCAGGGGCGACACTTTTTCCGGTTCGTAAAAAAGGGTGAAGAGATCGGCGTCCGGGTAGAGTTTTAAAATTTCTTCCAGAACCTTCTCGCCGCCGCGCATGCCGTTCAGCCAGTCGTGGATGATCGCTACTTTTTCTGCCATGTGCGGCTATTTTACACTCCATCTCTCAATAAATCAATCGTAAAACCGTCCGGATTCCTCTGGACTTTTTTTAATTTTTTCACTGCGCTATAATACGTGAAAAATTAATGGAGGTCATAATGAATAAAATGTTAACTGTATTTTTTGTTATTTGCTTTTTATTCAACGGACTATGCGCAGAAGAGAAACACGAATTAATTGGAAAAAAGGTCGTTATCATAGAGATAGGCACCGATGCAATGGTGGAGGGGATTTTAAAAGAATTCGAAGTCAACAAATTTTTTACAGTGATCGACGAGTCCGGAGAAGAAATAACCAGGTACTGGTATGAAAACATCAAGATATTGACTGAACCATCAGAAATCGCGGAAGTAAAAAATAGAATAAAGAATTCCATAAAAGTTGAAAAAGATAAATCGGAGCCGGAACCGGAGAAGCAGCTGAAGGAATCAGCGGAGCCTGCCGCAATCAAAAAGGAGGAAAAAACCGATCGCTTTGAGGGGATAAAAATTCATAACCGCAGCACATTCACCATTGCCCTTGGATATAACACCTATTCACCGGGAATGGAGACGAGGTACAAGATGTACCCGGAGGGTTTCAAAGATCTGAGTTTCGGAGGGATGATTATGTCCTTCCGCGTGCTCATGAAAACCAAATGGCTCGATTCGAGGCTAAACCTCGGTTTCGAATTTGGCTGGTCCACATTGGCCACATATGAAAGCGAGATATTTTATAACCTTACGACCAAAGAGTATACAAATGAGTCCGATTCAGGATGGCCATGGCAGTTCCTGGCAGGGTACCTTTTGCTCGGTTCCGAAAAACTCTATGCCCATGCTGTTGTCGGATTCGGAGGAGTGAACGTTTCTGAACTAGATTCAAATAAATATGGAACCGAAATGGCAGCATCGGCCAAAATCCTCTTTGGGATCCCGGTTGGTACCTTCCTTTCAATCGATCCCGAAATAGGTGTTCTATTAAGCCTCGGGCAATCCAGGCTCACAACAATTACTTTTCTAGTCGGGCTCTCCCTGGATCTAGGCGAACTGTTCAAAAGATAAAAACATTGGAAATCCCGGAAACCGTCCTGCAATTCGAACCGGCCGGTCTCGGATTCAAAATCATGTGGTTTGATACAATCCTTTCTGATCTGACGGCAAAGACTGGGCGCGCGATCTGAAGATCAAAGTCGAGGTGGCGGGCAGTTCGCTGATAACCCCACCCGCCCGTTTCAGCCTGAAGCTGGCGAACACCCGGCTGCGTTTCGAGCCGGCGACAAAAAAATTCGCCTTGCTGGCCTATGATAAACCCATCTTCCACCTGCCATTCTGGTGGGTATGCAAACTGGAGTCCCACCTGTACCAGATCCGCTACGTTCTCTGGCAGGATTTTTTCTGGCAGGTGGATATCTTCAAGAAAGAGGTGGAGAAGATCAGCGGCGGGAAATTCTGTTCAACCGAAGGCAGCGCCACGAAACTTCCCGGCCAGATGACAGTAGAAAAATAGAGTTTTTTCGTTAAAGCGGTAATAGAGCGTTGGTACCATCACTAGATTATTTTCCTACTAAGTTGAACTTAGAAAACCAGAGAGGCATAGAAGCAAGAAGGACTCTCCAGCATTGGTAGTGACAGGTCGCGACCTGTCCCTGTATATATTCCTAGCTGATCAGCCCCTTGATGTATTCCCGGGTCAATTCTTTTTTGGGATTTTCGAAAATTTCCGCGGCCGGGCCGTGCTCGATCAGCTCGCCCAGGTAAAGGAACACGACATAGTCGGCCATGCGCCGCGCCTGGCGCAGGATGTGGGTGACGATGACGATGGTGTAGTCTTGCTTCAATTCGAAGAAGGTATGCTCGATGCGCTGGCTCGAATGGGGATCGAGCGCCGAGGTCGGTTCATCGCCGAGGATGATCTCGGGTTCCACGGCCAAGCCGCGGGCCAGGCAGAGGCGCTGCTGCTGGCCGACCGAGAGCATGGAGGCCGGCTGGCGTAGCCTGCCGCGCACCTCGTCCCAGAGGCTGGCTTTTTTCAAATAGAGCTCCACGATCGCGTCCAGCTTTTTTCTATCCTTGATGCCATTAATGCGCGGTCCGTAGGCGACATTGTCGTAAATGGACATGGGCAGAGGATAGGGCTTCTGCAGCAGCAAGCCCATCTTTTTCCGGATATGGGTCACCTCGGTTTTGGGGTCGAGAATATTTTCGTCGTCGACCAGCACTTTCCCCGAGATCGTCACCCCTTCGATCGAATCGATCAAGCGGTTGAACGATTTCAACAGCGTGGTCTTGCCGCAGCCCGAAGGCCCGATGATGGCGGTGATCTTGCGGTCGGGAATGTTCAGGGTGATATCTTTCAATACCTGTTGCCGGCGGTAGAAGACGTTCAGGTCTTGCACGCTGATATGAGTCCTGTATTCCATGTTCGCTCCTATTTGACGATGTGCCGAGTCAGCTTTCTGGACAGCAGGCGGGCGGTCACGCTGATGACCAGGATCAGGATGGTCAGGATCAGCGCCGAGGCGTACGCCCGGCCCTGGACTTCCGGGATGGGGACGCTAAGTTGGAAAAAAATGGCCAGCGGCAGGGTCGCCGCGGGACGCAGCAGGGAAGTCGGGATGGCGTCGGTGAAACCGGCGGTGAAGATCACGGCGGCGGCGTCGCCGATGCCGCGCCCGAAGGCAATCAGCACGGCGGTCAGGATGCCGGGCAGCGCCTGGCGGGCCACAACTTTCAGCGCCGTTTCCAGCCGGTTGGCGCCCAGGGCATAGGAGGCTTCCAGAAGTTCGCGCGGCACCAGGCGAATTACTTCGTCCATGGCGCGGATCATCATCGGCAGAATCAGCAGGGCGATGGCGACAATCCCGCCCAGCAGCGAAGCCCGCATGCCGAAAAAGACCATGATGGTGAAGCCGAAAGCCCCGTAGACGATCGAGGGAACGCCGCACAGCACGTCGAAGGCGAAGCGGCACAACGACACGAATTTTGAGTTGGGCTTGGCATAGACGTTCAGGTACAGGGCCACCGGGAGGCTGATGAGGATCGCCAGAAAAGCCGCGCCGCCGGCTAGATACAGCGAGCCGACAATTGCGTTTAATATGCCGCCGCCCTTTCCCAGATAATAGCCGCCCTGCGGGATCTGCGTGACCATGTCCAGGTTCAAATGAGGCAGGCCCTTGATCACGATGGTCCATAGGATCACCAGCAGGCTGGAGAGGATCAGCAGCGTGGAGAGAATCATCAGCCCCTTGAATATTTTTTCTTCGATATTGCGGCGTTCCATGTTAGCGGATGCTCATCTCGACCCGGGCCAGGATCACCCGGGATAGGACATTGAAAAGCAGGATCACCAGCAGCAATACCAGCGAGGCCAGCATCAGGGCCGAATCGTAAAGGGGAATGGACAGCATCTCCCCGTAATTGTTGGCGATCAGCGCCGGCAACGGATAGGCCGGATCCAGGACGGAGGCTGGAATCCGGGGAACATTTCCGACGACCATCAGGACGGCCATGGTTTCGCCGAAGGCCCGGGAAATTCCGAGCACGATGGCGGCGGCCACGCCGGGCAGGGCCTTGCGCATGACCACATGCTTGATGGTCTGCCAGCGGGTCGCGCCAAGGGCCAGCGACGCTTCCCTGACCTCTTGCGGGACGGCGCGCAGGACCTCCAGGGCCACGCGAGTGGGCGTACTCGGAAAGGTAGATCGCCGTCAGAAGGCACAAGGGGACTGCGATCAACACCGCCACCCCGGTCACCCACAAGGTGCCCATGATGAAAGCCAGAAAGCCGAATTCGCCGCGAAACGGATGCCAGCGGCTCGAGAACAACAATTTCCCCAGGGCTTGATCGGCCAGGATGGGTCTGGATTTCAAATAGAGGCCGGCGATCATCAGCAAAATGATGGCCGCTGCGGCCACTGTAAGCAGCAGCATGGTTTTACTAGCCAGCGCATCCTTGGTGCGGCGGCGGAATTGGAAGCTATTCATGGACATCATACTCCAATTGTACTACAGTTGTATTAAAAAAGCAATATTTATTTCTTTTTTCGCTTAAAAATAACCGAGGTTTTTCAATCTCTGCTTGATAGCTTCGATTTCGTCTTTTGAAAGGTCTTTTTCCGTTTCCTCACGACGCAAAGAAACCAGGTCGCGCAATACGTATACCACGAATTCATTCACGCTGCGGAAGCCGCTGCCTTCGATCACGGTCTTAAGTTTCTCATATAGCGGTCTGGGAATTTTCAGAGTAACCCGGTCTTGTTCCATGGTTTGATTATAGTTTATTACAATCTGGCTGTCAATTGCACTGGGTGTAAGGTTTAAGGTAGACGGTAAGAAAAAAGATAAAGAAAAGGCAATTGCTTTTTTTACTTCTTCACCATACACCGTATACCGTCTACCGTACACCGATGTTTTTTATTATCGGAAGTTCTCGGGCTTATCCAAGAAATTCACAAGTTTTTTCGATTTCTTTTTCAGCTTGCGCAGCGCCTTGGCCTCGATCTGGCGGATACGCTCGCGCGTCACCTGGAATTCCTGGCCGACTTCTTCCAAGGTATGTTCATTGCCGTCATTGAGGCCGAAACGCATCTGGATGACGCGTGCTTCGCGGTCGGTCAGCGTCGACAGGATCATTTCCAGCTGCTCCTTCAGATTTCTCTGGGATACGATCTCGGGCGGCGACACGGTTTTTTCATCTTCAAGGAAATCTCCCAGGTGCGAATCGTCATCCCCCACCGGCGTTTCCAGGGAAATGGGTTCCTGGGCGATTTTCAAGATTTTCCTTATTTTTTCAGAGGAGAAACCGCTGTCCTTGGCGATTTCTTCCTCGGTCGCCTCGCGGCCAAGCTCCTGGACCAGTCTTCTCTGGGTGCGGTTGATCTTGTGAATGGTTTCAATCATGTGTACCGGTATGCGTATGGTTCGCGCCTGGTCGGCGATGGCCCGGGTGATGGCCTGACGGATCCACCAGGTGGCATAGGTGGAAAATTTGTAGCCCCGCTGGTATTCGAATTTTTCGACCGCTTTCATCAGCCCGATGTTGCCTTCCTGGATCAGGTCGGAAAACTGCAAGCCGCGGTTGATGTATTTTTTCGCGATGGAGACCACCAGCCGCAAATTGGATTCGACCAGGTCGTTCTTGGAAAGCTCAATCAGATGGAGGCCTTCGTCGATATCCGTGCATGTTTTGAACAGATCCTCGGTGTTGGTCTCGTATTTTTCGTTGTTGTGTTCCAGGCGCAAATGCAGCTCGGCAATTTCCCCGTTGATCCGCTTGCGCTCGGCAGACCGGGATGAACACCGGCTCAATTGGCTTTTCAGCTTTTTTTCACGCCCCAAAATGTGGTCATAGTTTTCCTTTAAATCCTTGATCTTTTTGATGAATTCGCGCCGGTGCTCGTACAGGATGGACATGGCCTGGATCAGGTGGGTGATCTCCACCAGTTTCTTGGCGCGCACGAAGCCGGAAGCTTTCGATTTTTTAAGATTCTTGAATTCCCTTTTCAGCTTGTTCAGCTCTTCGAACTGGCCAAGGAACCTGTCGCGCAGCTCCTGCTTCTTGGATTCATCATAGATGTCTTCGCTGACGTCGATCACGTCATCGATGTTCTTATGCCCGTCCAGAACGTCGCGTCCCAGTTCGATCACCCGGTTCAAGACGATGTTGGTCTTGGACAGGGCTTTGATCACCTTTTTCTCTCCGCGCTCGATTTTGCGGGCGATGCTGATCTCCTCCGCCCGCGACAACAGGTTGACGTTGCCCATTTCGCGGAGATACTGCCGGACCGGATCACCGACGATCTCGGACCTCTCGCTGCCGGCTTTGGCAGCTTTTTTCGCCGCTTTCTTGACTGGTTTGATCTCGTTCTCTTTTAAAAAATACTTGATAAATTTCTGGTTTTTCTTGAACACTTCTTCCGAGCCGAAAATATAATTGATCGCCGCGACTTCAATGATGCCGAATCCCTTTTTGACTTTCTTTAAAATGGCTTTCAACTCTTTGCGGAAATCGCTCAAAAAATTATTGTATTCGCTGAGCTTTTCCTGGTTCAAGGCCGTCATCTTCCGTAGGATCTTGATATTCATGGACAAAAGATGGGCCGTGATCTCCTTCTTGTGCTCCAGTAAGTTGTTCTCGCTCAAAAAACCCATGAAATCTTCGTGCTTGATCTTGGCGTCGTTGGCGTTGGCGGTTTCGACCAGCTCGCGCAGGATGACCGAAGAAACGGGGTTCACAGCCGTTTCCGTCTTCGACTCCGTCTTCAGCTTTATTGTCGGCTTCGTCTTCGGCTTGGTCTTCGGCCTGGCCTTGGCCCTGGCCATGGGTTTCGCAGGTTGAATTTTCTTGCGGCATGGCGTTGCCGCGACCTTTTTTTCAGGTTTCTTTTTCAATGGGCTCCTCCCTGGAACGCCAGCTCAAGGTTTTCAACGACTCGTTCTTCAGCTTCATCAATTGGCTGAGCTTGTCTTTGTTGTTGTCTCTTTCAGCGACGGCGATGTCCTGGTTCAGCTGCTTCGTTTTGCTCGCGGCCAGTTTTTTTTGAAAATTTCCGATGCTGGTGATAATATCCTTTTCGATTTCTGAACGCTCCTTGGCAGCCTGTGTTTTTTTGGAAAATATATCATTCAGACGGGTTTTTTCGGCCGTGCTCAGGCTCTGGTTGATCTCGGAAAAGCGAATTTCGCCGCAGCGTTCAAAACTGGCGAATATCAATTTGATGATGTTGCGTATGGCCAGGATGGCCAGAAGTTCCTCGCTGAAGAATTCCTTGATCTCGGGGATGACTTCCGGGGCGCGCAGCAGCGCTTCCAGGATTTTTTCTTCCATCAGGCTTATTTTCAACGGTAGATCGGCATTTTCCAGCGGCTTCTGCGGCTGGAGCTCAAGTTGCAGAAGCTCTGGGGAAATCTTGAAAAAAACGGCCGTGCGCTGCAGGTAATCATCGCGGATGATCGGATCGGACATTTTGCCGATGGCCTGGATCACCGCGTCTACGGCTTTCCGCTTCTGGACCGGGTCATGGAGTGCAAATTCCCTGGATGCTTTGTTCAGCAGGAATTTGAAACCGTCTTCGGTTTTGCCCAGTATGTCCTGCATGGCTTTGGCGCCCCGGGAGCGGACGTATTCATCGGGATCCTTGGCGCCGTCGATGACCACGATGCGCGGATTTACGTTCTGTTCGAACATTTTTTCAATGTTGCGGATGGTGGCCGTTTCCCCGGCCGCATCGCTGTCGTAAAAGATGTAGATCGCGGCGCAGAAGCGCTTCAGCAGATGGACCTGCTTCTCGGTCAAGGCTGTCCCTAGCGAAGCCGCAACGTGGCGGATGCCGGCCTGGTACAAAGAGATCATGTCCAGGTACCCCTCGACCAGGATGCCGGCTTTCTCTTCCTTCATGAAATTCTTGCTCAGTTGAAAGCCGAAAAGATGATGGCCCTTCTTGTAGATCGGCGTATCGGGCGAATTCAAATACTTCGCCGTATCGTCAAACATGGTGCGGCCGCCGAAAGCCACGACGGCGCCCGTCTCGGAAAAAATGGGAAAAATGATCCGGCCACGGAAACGGTCGTAGATCCGGTTTTTTTCGTTTTTGACCAGAAGCCCCAGCTCCAGCGCCTTTCCTTGGGGAGCTTTTTTTTTGCTCAAATAATTGCTGAGGCCGTCCCAGGCATTGGGTGCGTAACCCAGTGAAAACTGTTCAATTGTATGATTTTGCAGGCCGCGGTTTTTCAGGTAGCTCAAGGCCGTTTTCCCTTCCGCGCCGGCGAACAAATTCTCTTTGTAGAAATTGAGGGCCAGCTCATTGACCTGGAGGTATTCGTCCTTGTTGACTGTCTTGCGGCTTGTTTTTTCCAGCGGGATATTGAATTTGTCCGCCAGGAAATGCATGGCTTCAACAAAGCCTATATTTTCCATTTCCTGAACCAGGGCGAAGATATCGCCGAAGCGGTTGCAGCCGTAACAACTGAAGGTGTTCTTTTCCGGATATACGAAAAAAGAGGGCGTTTTCTCGCTGTGAAAAGGGCACAACGCTTTATAATATTTGCCTGCCGGTTTCAGGTTCACATAAAGCGAAGCAACATCAACGATAGAGATATACTCTTTTATTTGATCTTTAGAATCCATTAAAAAATGCGATATCGTTATATATACTGCAATATTTTTCGCTTTCTGTCAACTAAAAAGCGAATCTTTAAAAAGAAACCAGCAGGCTGATGCCGGCCTGCAAACCGCCTAGGTCGACGTCAAAACCGGTCAGATTGACCTTTATCAGATCGTAGCGGACGCCCAGGTCCATGATGAAATGGCGGTTCATTTTCAATTCGAAACCGGCTTCGTAGGAGGTATTGCCGCCGTCTCCCTTTACATTCCCTATTTCCGATTCCTCCTTGAAGGTCATGTGGGTGTAACCGATGCCGACATAGGGACAGAAAAATCCCAGGCTGAGACCGCCGCGCAGGAAAGCGCTTAACGGGGTCAGGGTCAAGGTCGTCTTCTCCTCGCTGAAAGTGGTCTTGGCGATCACCTGGAACCGGGAAGCGGAGAGCCAGACATAGACACCTTGCCAGACATGGATGCCGAGCCTGCCGCCGTAGATCACGTCGCCGTCGCCGTAGATGGATTTCAGGTTGGCGTCGCGGGGCTGGAAGAACCCGGCGTAGGGGCCGATCTTGATCGCGAGGTTTTTCTTGGGCCGGGGGGGGGTCGATTCCGCTACTTCCAGGTTGTCCGGCTTCACGGTTAGAGGGACCAGCGCGTTCTGGACCGGAGCGGCGTTGTCCGCGAGGACCTTCCTTTTTACCGGTTCAATCCTGATCAGGCCGGTATCGGCCCCGACCTGGACGGACAGAACGACGGGGGGCAGGCTTTTGTTCCCGTTGACGTCCCAGGCTTTCACCGTGTAGATGCCGGCGGCAGCGTAGATGTGGGTGATCATGAAACAGGGCTTGACGAATCCGCTCTCGTTCCCGGGCTTGATCTCGGTTCCATCGCCGAGGTCCCAGGTGATATTCTGCGGCGTGTCGAAATTGAGGGCGCTGATGGTCAGCGGACGGTTGGCAACCGGTCTTTCGGGGTTGACCTGCAGCAAACGGGGATAAGCGGCGACCGTCACCTTGAAGGTCAGCGGCGGCAGGCTCAGATCACCCTTATCATCATAAACCTTAACTTCATACGTCCCGGCGGCGGCATAGGCGTAAGCCAAGCGCGCATCAGCCACCTGGGACGATTTACTGCCGCTGGTCAAGACTATCCCGTCGCCCATGTCCCATTTCAGCAGGTTCGGGGTGTGAAAATTGAGGGCGGTAAACAGGACCGGCTGCCCGGCGACGGGCCGCTGCGGTTCGAATTTCACCTGTCTGCTTTCCTGGAGCCCCGCAAAAGTCTTTGTGCTGACCAATTCGATTTCGCCCTGATGAATATACCATACCGGCACAACCGAGGCCTGGGCCGCCTGGATGGGAGCCACCTGGAAATAATCGCCGGTTTTCCCCAGTACCAGGAGCATGGTGCCATAGCCGATCTGTTTGATGATTTTGGCGTTGACGGCGGGAAGAGCGCGGATCCCGGCGAAGCGCACGATCACCTTGGCCCTGGGGGTCTGGGTTTGTTCCTGATCGGGAGCGGCGGCAGCCAGCATGAAATTGCTGAGTACCAGTGAAAAAGCAACCAGGGACAGTGTGATTTTGCTTTTCATGATGGGTCAAACATAACACGCTTTAACCTAAAAGTAAAGATTGCAAAGAGCGGCGGAATTTGATATGTTTTGGGCATGGAAAAAGTATTGGCCGTCATATTCTCGTTCATCGTCTTTTTTGTAGGCTTGGCCTTTCTGATCACGCAGCGCTGGGGACTCGGCCTGCTGCTGGTCGTGGTCTCCATGCTGCCGCTGTTCATGGCTTTTAGAAAAAGGGACCCGGTCATCGTCGAGCAGAAAATCGCCATCGGCGGCGAGATCAATCCCCGCCTTCTGAAATGCAAGAACTGCGGCGCCGAGCTGAACAAAGAAGCCATGGAGATCAAACTGGGCGCGGTCTTTATCTCCTGCCCTTATTGCCACAGCCAATACCAGATCGAGGAAGAACCCAAATGGTAAAAAAACTGTTTTTGCCCCTGCTGGCCTCATTCATTCTTCTGGCGGCTTCCGCTCCGGCCGCGGCCGCGGATTACTTTTTCAAGGTCGGTGAGCTGAAGGCCGAGCTGACCGTCCAACCGGACAATTCGGTCGAACTTCACTATGTGATCAGCTTCAGCCCCGAAGCCGGCAGCCACGCCATCGACATCGTCGATATCGGCATGCCCAACGAGGCATACGACAAGGATTTGGCACGTGCCTGGATCGACGGCCGGGAACTTACCGTGATCAAGGATTCGGAGTATGTCCACCCCGGCGTCGAGATCCACCTCGGCGACAGGCAAATCATGCCTGGCACCACGGCGCGCCTGGAATTCCAGATCCAGGTCGGGCAAATGATCTACGCCGACGAGGGAAACAGCTCCTTGGCCGCACTGCAATTCAAAAGCACCTGGTTCGATAGCAAGTACGTCTCCGGCAGCACCCGGTTGCTGGAGATCCAGATCAACCTGCCGGCAGGGACCAGCCCGGAAGAGGTGAAATATCACAGCTTCGGCCGCGCCGATTATCGGCCCAGCGAATCATTCTTCCGGGACAACCGCGTCAGCTACATCTGGCGTTGGACAGGACAGCGGGCGACCGTCCCTTATGCCGTGGGCGCTTCCTTCCCCAAAAACCTGGTAACGAGCGTGACCACCCCGGCAAAAAGATCCCTGGGCAAGATCTTTTTCGCCTTGGTCGTTGCCTTCATAGGCTTTGTGTTCAGCCTCGCTCCATTCTGGATCATCATACTGATTATCATCTTCGCCATACGAAGCAGCCGCAGACGCCAGCAGCAATACTTGCCGCCGAAGATCGGCATTGAGAGCGGCGGCATCAAGCGCGGCCTGACCCCGCCGGAGGCAGCCTTGCTCCAGGAACTGCCCCTGGGCAAAGTGCTGCTGCTAGTCGTGTTCGGCCTCCTGAAAAAAGGGAAGCTGGAGATCAAGGAGGTTACCGCCAAGGACTTCCGCTACCACGAGCAGAAAAAGGAGGGCTTGGAACTTCTGGAATACGAGAAGTCCTTCATTTCGGCCATCGATAAGAACAATCAACTGGACAAAAGCATTTTGCGCAACATGTTTCTCGGCATGATCGCCGCGTTGAAAAAGAGCATGGAGGGCTTTTCCCAGCGCGAGACCAACCTGTATTACCAGTCAATCATGAACAAGGCCTGGGAACAAGTGAAGAATTGCCCGCGCGAGAAGCTCCCCGAGGAACTGGCCCAGTCACTGGAATGGCTGGCTTTAGATGAGGGTTATGAAAAGAAGCTGGAACCTTTCACCCAGGACATGGTTTTCCTGCCCGGGAAAACGGATTACTGGTTCCGAAATTTCCCCCAGCGCACAGCGGGAACCGGCGGCGGAGTGCCGGGGAAGGGATTTGGCCAGACCGTGACCGGCGCTGCCAGCAACCTCGTCGGCTCCCTGCAGGCGTTTTCCGGTGCCCTGCTCGGCGACAGCGCCGCCTTCACATCGTTCATCACCAAGGTGACCAACCCGCCGCCGGTGCAGCATTATTCTTCCGGATCCGGCAGTCACAGCAGCGGCGGGCACAGCAGCTGCGCCTGCGCCTGTGCTTGCGCCGGCTGCGCCTGCGCTTGCGCCGGAGGCGGCCGATGAAGACCTTCTCGCTGAAGAAAGGGATCACTGCCACGCTCACCGCCAGCTTGTTTTCCTGGCTGTACTCTCCGTGCTGACGCCGCTGTTATGGCGCACCTACGCACGAAAGAGCCATAAAGAATTCCTGGCTCCCGGCCTCTACCACTACTACGACGCCAGGAAGTTCGGCGCCCGGCGCATCCACCTGAGGGTGGAGCCGGATATGTCTTCCATCCTGATGATCGACGCCTACCGCGTAGTCCACCTCAACGCCACGGCCACGACCATGGTCAAATATTTCCTCGATGATTTCCCGCAGCCGGAGAGCCTGCGGCGGTTGACGGCCGCCTTTCACGTCAGCCGGGCCAAGGCGAAGCGTGACTACCAGGAGACACTGGAAAAGATCGACCTGCTTGTCAACCACGGCGATTTCTGCCCGGTGAGCTACTTCGGCATCGAAAAGATCGAGGCCTTCCAAACGCCGGTATCGGCCCCCTATCGCATGGACCTGGCCCTGACCTATCGCTGCAACGTCAATTGCTCGCATTGCTACAACCAGCGCCGCGAATCGACTGAATTGAGCACGGATGATTGGAAGAAAATCCTTAAAATCCTTTGGGACAACGGCATTCCCCACGTCGATTTCACGGGCGGCGAACCCACCTTGCGCGAGGACCTGCTCGAGCTTGTCGCCTACGCCGAGGACCTGGGCTTCATCACCGGCCTCCTGACCAACGGCGTGCGCCTGGCCGATGAATCCTTCGTCGCCCGCCTCAAGGCGGCCGGGCTGGACTACGTGCAGATCACCCTAGAATCCCAGCACAAGGAAATCCACAACCGCATGGTCGAAAGCGACGCTTTTGCCAAAACCGTACAGGGGATAAAAAACGTTGTCGCCCATTCCATCCACGTCATCACCAACAGCACCCTCATTGCGGCCAATCGCGACCATATTGACGGCCTGATCCCATTTTTGAAAAAACTGGGCGTGCGCTCTTTCGCCGTCAATTCCGTCATCAAGGCCGGGAAGTCCCGCCACCTGGACAATGGCCTTTCCGAAAAAGAACTGCTGCCCATGCTCAATCGCCTGCGCCTGCAAGCCGAGCGGGAAGAAATGAAATTCACCTGGTACACGCCCACCCAGTACTGCCGCCTGAACCCGGTGGAATCCGACCTCGGCGTCAAACAATGCACCGCCGGCAAGTACAACCTAGCCATCGAGCCGGACGGCACGGTCATCCCCTGCCAGAGTTTTTTCCGCCCCCTGGGAAACATCCTTCAGGACCCCTTTGAGCAAATATACAACCACGATCTCCTGATCGCTCTGCGCCGGCGCGACTGGGCGATGGACAAGTGCCGGGATTGCGAATGGCTGGCCACCTGCGGCTGCGGCTGCCCGCTGCAGATCAGTGAGGATTCATTCTGCTGCCCCGACCTTTTGAGCAACCCATGAGAAATATCCGCCTGGAGCTCGAAACCCGGGAAGACCGCATCCTGCATGAGCGGGCAGCGCGCAGCAGCCGCAGTTCCCGCCAGCGGCCGGAAAAGCCGTCACCGGTGCGCACCGAATTTCAACGTGACCGCGACCGCATCCTCCACTCCAAGGCCTTTCGCCGCTTGAAGCACAAGACCCAGGTTTTCATCGCACCCGAGGGCGATCATTTCCGCACCCGCTTGACCCACACATTGGAGTTGAGCCAGATCGCCCGGACCATCGCCCGGGCCCTGAACCTCAACGAGGACCTGACCGAGGCCATCGCCCTGGGTCATGATTTGGGTCACACTCCTTTCGGCCATATCGGCGAGGCGGTACTAGGTGAATTGAGCGCCGGCGGTTTCAGGCATTTCGAACAAAGCCTGCGGGTGGTCGACAAGCTGGAAGAGAACGGCGCCGGGCTCAACCTGACCACGGAGGTCCGTGACGGCATACTCAAGCATTCCAAGGGGCAGGGCGAGGTCATCCCCCGGGACCGCAAGCTGCTCCCGGCTACCCTCGAGGGGCAGATCGTGCGGCTATCCGACATGATCACCTATGTCAACCATGACATCGACGACGCCAAGCGCGCCGGCATCATCTCAGACAACGACCTCCCCGAGTCCTGCCGCAGGCTCCTGGGCACGAAATACGCCAAGCGCATCGATACGATCGTCATCGACGTCATCGATGCCACTTTAAAAAATGAGCTGGAGATCATCGCCAGTTCCCCGCCGGTCTTCGCCGAGCTGCTCAAGCTGCGTGCCTTCCTCTTCAAGAACGTGTATTCGCGCGAGGAGCGGCTGGTCGAGAAAAAAAAGATCCGCGAGATCCTTCTGGTCATCCATACCCATGTAAGCCGCGACCCGCGAGCCTATATCTATCCCTTTCCCGAAGCGGATCCGGTCACAGTGAGGATTATCGACTTCATCGCCGGCATGACCGACAACTATGCCCTGGACCTGTTCAGAGAGATCACCTTACCCGAATACCCTCTGGAAAAAACTCTCCCGCGCCCGATTGACATTTCAAAACTTATCCATTAAGATTTTTTCATGAATAAATGCGGGTATCGGCCCAACGACCGTAAAAACAAAGGAGAGTGCAAATGAAATTCAAGCATCTTTTTTTGGCATTGGTACTGCTCATGGCAGGTTTGATCGCCATATCCTGCGTGAGTTCCAGCGGTGATGACGGCGATGGGGATGGAACGAATCCGCCCAATTTCGTCGGCGATGCCTGCGGCGGCTGTCCGGCCGAACAGTATATCGGCAGCACCGGGATAATTTTCTTCAGCTATGTCAAGAATAACGGTGGCGACGGGACCGTCAGCATGACGATCGGTTCCGGCAGCAACACCACGACCCAGCAGTTCAACGTGAGCGCGGGAACGAAATACTCCTTCCAGGCATCCGTGCCGGTAGAGGTCTCCGCTTCAACCTCGTTCACCTATCTCGCCCAATTCCCGGGGACACCGGGATTCACCGACTCGCACGCGATCAGCGGCTATCATGTCACCGGCGCTCCCTCCGGCATGCAGTTCACCGCAAGATAAAGGCCGCAGGCAAACATAAAATTGAACCGGGGTAGGATTATTTTTTCTTGAGCCAGGGCTGAAAAGCCGCTTCCAGTTCATTGGCGCTCATGGCGCCGCTGACACGGTGCACCTCCCGTCCTTTATCAAACAGGACCAAGGTGGGGACGCTGAAGATCTGGAATTGGGAAGCGATGCCGGGTTCGGCATCGATATCGACCTTGGCCACGGAGATCTCGCCGTGAGCAACGGCGAATTTCTCCAGCACCGGGGCCAGCGTCCGGCAGGGCATGCACCATTGGGCCCAGAAATCGACCAGCATCGGCTGCGGATTGAGGCGGATCGAGGATTCGAAGTTTTCCGTTGTCAGGATCCGCAAACGGGGCTTGTCCGTGAGCGGCAGCGGCTTTTTGCATTTGCCGCACAAGG
>JAPKZM010000109.1 GCA_026393775.1 Candidatus Aminicenantota bacterium | reverse complement strand
GGCGATGGCCAGGCCGAGGCCGGTGCCGCCCTGCTCGCGCGAACGCGAGCGGTCGACCACGTAGAAGCGCTCGAAAATCCGCGACAAGTGCTCGGCGGCGATGCCCGGGCCGCTGTCCTTGACGCGGATCTCGATCTCCCTTTCCTTTTTATTCAGGGAGACGCGGATCTCGCCGCATTCGGTGTATTTGACGGCGTTGTCTACCAGGTTGATGAACAGCTGCTCCAGACGGAACGGGTCGCCGAAAAAGTCGGGCAAATTCACTCCGGCAGTCACCTCCAGGCGGATATTCTTTTCGCGGCAGCGGCCGGAGAAAATCACGGCGACATTGTCGGCCAGCCGGCGCAGGTCGATGCGGCTCTTTTCCAAGCGCATCCGCGGCTCTTCCATTTCCGCAAGAACGAGCAGGTCGTTGACCATGTTCACCAGCCGGTCGGTGTGGCGGTTGATGATGTCCAGGTAATCGCGGTTCTGGATGGAGCTTTCCTCGGCCAGCGTTTCGACGAACCCCTTGATCGCGGTCAATGGCGTGCGCAGCTCATGCGACAGGTTGCTGACAAAATCGCGCTTGATCTTCTCCAGCCGCTTGTATTCGCTGATGTCGCTGAAGGTGACGATGAGCGGCCCTTGCCCGGACAGCGGGCTGACATGAATCAGATAGACGCCGTCTTTGATATCCAGCTCCCCGCGCGTATCCTGCCGGGTTTCGAGCGACCGTTTGACGAGTTCGTTGAAGCGCGAATCGCGCAGCGTCTCCCAATAGGGACGCCCCTGGCACTCCGTCTGCTGGCAGATTTTTTTGAAGCTCTGGTTGGCCAGGACGATGCGTCCGTCGCGGTCGAGCACCAGCAGACCTTCGCCGATGGAAGCTAGGATGGTCTCCAGCTCCAGCTGCTGGCTCTGGACCGACTCAAGCAGCATCTTCTGCTGTTCGACCATGTGGTTGAAGGCGTCGGCCAGCTGCCGCAGCTCGTCGCGGCGGTTGATCCTGACCCGCGGGCTGAAATCGCCGCCAGCCACCTGGTGGGCGGCCCAGGTCAAGCGCTTGATCGGTTCGGTCAAATACCTGGCGTAAAGGAACGCCGCACCAAGGGCCATGACCAACAGGACAGCCAAGAGGGTGATGATTTTCCTGCGCGTGGCAATGAGCATCCGGTCGATCGCGCTTACAAACAGGCTGAGCCGCAGCACGCCGATGACGCGACCGCCATGGCGGATGGGAAAGGCCTGGTAGAGCATGGTCTTGTGCAGCGTCGAACTCACGCGCGCGAACTTGGCCGGCTTGCCCTGCATGGCCAGGATGAATTCCGGCCGGTCGTCATGGTTTTCCATTTGCCGAGGTTCGCCCTGCGAATCAGCCAGCACGCGCCCATCCGGGGCGATCACGGTGATGCGGACGTCCATTTCCTTTCCCAGTTCCTTGACCAGTCTGTCCAGTGACACAGCATCTTGCGCAACCAGCAGCGGGACGAAATTCCGCTGCAGCGCTGTGGCCAGCTGGCCAAGGCCCCGGTGAACGCTGTCCAGGTATTGGCTCCTGATGATGTTTGCTGAAAATAGATAAACCAGCAAAACCACCAGCACCATGACCAGCATGTAGCTGAAGAATGTTTTGAAAAACAGCGATTTTCTCATGGTTCCAGCTTGTAGCCCACGCCGCGCACACTTTTGATCAAGCGGCCGGCTTCTCCCAGCTTGTCGCGCAGATTCTTGATGTGGACGTCAATGGTCCGGTCGAGGGATGCCTTGTCCTCGCCCCACACCTGGTCCAGCAGCTGGTCGCGGGAAAAGACCCAGCCCGGATTGCGGGCCAGCACCTTAAGGATGGCAAACTCGGTCGCCGTGACCTCAAGCTTGCGACCGGCGACCCAAACGGCATGCTGGCGCTCGTCAATTTCCAAGATGTCGCCAACGCGCCATTGGCCGCTGCTGGCGGCGCCAGGGGCTTTGCGGCGGCGCAGGATGGCATGAACGCGGGCCACCAGCTCCTTGGGCGAAAACGGCTTGACCATATAATCATCGGCGCCCAGCTCCAATCCCAGCACCACATCGGTTTCGTCGCCCTTGGCGGTCAGGATCAGGATCGGAATGGCGGCGGTGCGATCGTCTTTTTTCAAGCGCCTGCATATTTCCAGCCCATCCAGGTCGGGCAGCATCAGGTCGAGGATGATCAGGTCAGGGATCTCTCCGGCCAGCGCCTTCAGCAAGGGCTCGGCCCTGCTGAACGTCTTGATGCGAAAACCCGCTTTTTGCGCGTGGATGGCAATGAGCTCGAGGATGTCCGCTTCATCATCGACGGCAAACAGCATCGGTTTCGCGACATTCGTGGTTTCCAGCAATTCGTTCTCCGGATTATGGATGCTTGATCATGCTAGCAAAACCAGACAAATTTATCAATGGCGTGGGTGCGAAAACTATTTTTCATAATTGTGGCGGACAATCTTGCCCTCGATCATGTAGACGATATCCTCGGCGATGTTGGTGGCGTGATCGGCGATGCGCTCGAGATGGCGGTTGATGCGCATGTACTCGATGATGTAGTCGATTTTTTCCGGCTGGCGGCGAATCTCATTTTTCACCTGCTGAAAAAGCATCTGCACCGTTTCGTCGATTTCGTCGTCCGAGTCGATGACGGCGTGGGCCAGGGCCGCATCCATGTTGACCAGGGCGTCCAGGCTGTGCTTGAGCATGGCCATGACATTGCGGGTCAGGGTTTTCAGATCAAAGTTGATTTCAATTTTTGGATAAGCGTTTATATTCAGGGAGCGGCCGGCGATGTTGACCGCTTCGTCCCCAATGCGTTCCAGGTCGCTGTTGATCTTGAGAACGGCGACGATGAAGCGCAGGTCCATGGCCACCGGCTGGTACAGGGCGAGGATTTTCAAGCATTCCTCTTCGACCTCGACCTCGGTCTGGTCGATGGCCTGATCGGTGTCCTTGATCACCTGCGCCAACTGGGCGTCACGCTGGTCAATGGATTTGACCGCGTCGGCCACCCTCTTTTCAACGCTGCCGGCCAGCAGCACAATCTGTTTTTTAAGTTTTTCTATTTCTTTCTGAAGATGAACGGGCATAATAAACCTCCTGATCAGCCGAAACGGCCGCTGATATAATTTTCGGTCATGGTTTGCGCCGGTTTGGTGAATATTTTAACCGTTTCGTCGAACTCGATCAATTTGCCGAGATACAGAAAGCCGGTGCGGTCCGAAGCCCGCGCCGCCTGTTGCATGTTATGGGTGACGATGACGATGGTATACTCTTTTTTTAATTCTTGCATCAGCTCTTCGATATGCATGGTGGCGAAGGGATCAAGGGCGGAACAGGGTTCGTCCATGAGCAGGATCTGCGGTTTCAAAGGCAGCACCCGGGCGATGCACAGGCGCTGCTGCTGCTCCAACGACAACTTCAGGGCCGAATAATGCAACCGGTCCTTCAGGTCTTCCCAAAGCAAAACACTGCGCAGAGCTTTTTCAACGATAGCATCGTATTCTTTTTTGGCAGCCAAACGGTGCACCGACAACCCGAATACGATGTTCTCGTACACCGACAAGGGAAAGGGATTTGGCCGCTGAAAGACCATGCCGACCTTTTCGCGCAGGGTCAGCAGGTCCGTTTCGGGAGCGAAAATATCTTCGCCGTCGATGATGACCTGGCCGCTGACGCGCACGCCGTCGATCAGGTCGTTCATGCGGTTGAAAACGCGTAGAAGGGTGCTCTTGCCGCAGCCGCTGGGCCCGATCAGGGCCGTGACCTGGCGAGTCGGTATCTGCAGATCGATATCGATCAAGGCCTGGAAATCCCCATAAAAAAGATCAAGGGCATGGGTTTCAATACTGATTTCGTTCATGTCAGCCAAACTTGCCGGTGATGTAATCGCTGGTACGCTTGTCAGCCGGCGTCGTGAACATTTTGCTGGTATCGCTCACTTCAATCATTTCCCCCATCAGAAAGAAGGTGGTGCGGTCGCCAACCCGAGCTGCCTGGGCCACGTTGTTGGTCACCAGCACGATGGTATATTTTTCTTTCAGGATCAGCATGGTTTCCTCGATCCTTGCCGTCGAGATCGGATCGAGTCCCGAAGTGGGTTCATCAAAAAGCAGAACTTCGGGTTGGCCGGCCAGGATCCGGGCCATGCACAGACGCTGTTGCTGTCCGCCGGAAAGGTTCATGGCCGGTGTATGCAAGCGGTCTTTGACTTCATCCCATAGATAGGATTCACGCAAGCTTCTTTCCACGGCCTGCTCGAGAACCCGTCGGTCCCGTACCCCCTGCATACGCAAACCATAAACCACATTTTCATAAATGGATATGGGCAGTGACAGCGGCAATGCAAAGACGATGCCGACTTTGCGGCGCAACCCTTCGACTTCCAGGCCGCGGCGGATATCGACGCCGTCCAGTTTGATCTCGCCGCTGCAGCGGCTGACCGGAATCAGGTCGATTAGACGATTCAGGGAATTGAGGAAGGTGGTTTTTCCGGAATTGGCCGGCCCGATCACGGTAAATATTTCATTGGCCCATATATCCAGGTTCAGGTTGCGCAGGGCGCTGAACTGGCCGTAGTGTACATTGAAACCACGCAGAGAAAACTTAACCGTCTGGCCTACCATTTTTTATTCCTGCGGAAACGGGAGCGGACCAGGATGGCGGCCAGGTTGAGCAGCAGCACCAGCGTCAGCAGCACCAGCGCCGTCCCATAGCGGACATTCTCGGCGATGCCCGGGACCTGGGTCGAAATCACGTACAGATGGTACGGCAGGGCCATGGTCTGGTCGAAGATCGATTGTGGCAAACGCGGCAAATAGAAGGCAGCCACGGTAAAAAGGATCGGCGCAGTCTCACCGGCCGCCCGACCCAGACCGAGGATCATACCAGTCAGAATGCCGGGCAAAGCGTGGGGCAGCACCGAATGGCGGATGGTCTGCCAGTGGCTTGCGCCCAGCGACAGGCTGACGGTGCGGAAATGCTGCGGCACGCTCTCCAGCGCTTCGCGCGACGAGGTGATGATCACCGGCAGGATCATGATGCCCAACGTCAACGACCCGGACAGGATCGAGGCACCGAAGCGGAAAAAGGTGACAAAGATGCCCAGGCCGAAAAGTCCGTAAACGACCGACGGCACTCCGGCCAGGTTGACAATGGCCAGCTTGACCAGGCGCGACAGCCAATTGTCGCTGGAATATTCGACCAGGTAGATGGCGGCCATGACACCCAGCGGCACGGCAAAGATGATAGCCCCCAGCACCAGGTACAGGGTGCCCAGAATGGCCGGAAGGATGCCGCCTGAGGCCATGCCGTCGCGGGGCATGGAAAAGAGGAAGTCCCAACTGATGGCACTGGCCCCTTTGACCATAATGATCAACAGGATGATCACCACCGGCAACACCACCAGCAGCGTGGCCAGCAGCAGCACGGCAAAAGCGAT
>JAPKZM010000058.1 GCA_026393775.1 Candidatus Aminicenantota bacterium | reverse complement strand
CATGGGCGCCGACCTGTACGAATCCTACGCCGGCTCCATCCTCTCCACCGCCGTCCTGGGCGTGGCCGCGGGCTACGGTCTGGGCGGCGTTCTGGCGCCGATGGTCATTGCCGGCATCGGCGTGATATTCTCGGTCTTGGGCGTTTTCCTCGTGCGCTCGGGAGAGAAAGCCTCGCAGAAAGTTTTGCTGCGGGCGCTGGCCCGCGGCATCAACGCCAGCACCTTCCTGACCCTGGTCGCTTCTTTCTTTATCCTGGTGCTGTTCAAGGATTCGTTCCAGGGGCGGCACGTGGGCATCTTCCTGGCGGTCATCACCGGCCTGATCGCCGGCTGGGTGATCGGCAAGATCACCGAGTACTACACATCGCAGGATTACAAGCCGACCAAGTATGTGGCCGAACAGTCGCAGACCGGCCCGGCCACGGTCATCATCGCCGGCATCGCCACCGGCATGCAGTCCACCGGGTTCCCGGTGCTGATCATCGCCCTGGCGGTCATCATCAGCTACGCCCTGAGCGGCGGCTTCAGCGGCAACCCCAACGCCATCAACCTCGGCCTTTACGGTATCAGCTTCGCCTCGGTGGGCATGCTGTCCACCCTGGGCATCACCCTGGCCACCGACGCCTACGGCCCCATCGCCGACAACGCCGGCGGCAATGCCGAGATGACCGGGCAGGACCCCGAAGTGCGCCGGCGCACCGATGCCCTCGACGCGCTGGGCAACACCACCGCCGCCACCGGCAAGGGGTTCGCCATCGGCTCGGCCGCCCTGACGGCCATGGCCCTGCTGGCCGCCTACATCGAGGAGATCAAGATCGGCTTCCAGCACATGGGGCAGAAGGTCATCACCATCAACGGCGTAGAAAAAGCCATCGTCGACACCTATATCGGCGACTGGATCACCTATTACAACCTGACCATCTTCAATCCCAAGGTCCTGGCCGGGATGTTCATCGGCGCCATGATGGTCTTCGTTTTCTGCTCCATGACCATGAAGTCGGTCGGCCGCGCCGCCGGCAAGATGGTCGAAGAAGTGCGGCGCCAGTTCCGCGAGATCGCCGGCATCATGGAAGGCAAGGCCGTACCCGACTACGACCGCTGCATCGAGATCAGCACCCGCGCCGCCCAGCACGAGATGATCATCCCCTCGCTGACCGCCATCGTCGTCCCGGTGACGATGGGCCTGATTTTCGGCGTGGCCGGGGTGATCGGCTTGCTGGCCGGCGGCCTCACCTCGGGCTTCGTCATCGCCGTTTTTCTGAACAATTCGGGCGGCACCTGGGACAACGCCAAGAAATACATCGAGGAAGGCAACTTGGGCGGCAAGAAACTTCCCGACGGCAGCCGGAACCCCAACCACAGCGCCGCGGTCATCGGCGATACCGTGGGCGACCCCTTCAAGGACACCGCCGGCCCCTCGCTGAACATCCTGATCAAGCTGATGTCCATGGTCTCGGTTGTTTTTGCCGGTTTGATCGTCAAATATGGCGATCTGCTGCAGCGGCTGATCGCCGCCTGGCAGCGCTGACTTACTCAGCCGCAGCACCGATCATCCGCCTATCCTGGCGGATCTGATCGGTCTATCATCACTATGTTTTCAGCCAGCTTGGATAACCGCTGAAAACATCTAGTGATGATATACTTTCACTAGATGATTTCAATCACTTAAAGACCGGTTGAAATCATAGTGAAAGTATGTCTCCTGTAAGGAGAAAAGTTTCTGCCAATTGCCGCGCAATGTCTTGCTGGATAACCCCCCACGCAGCCATTCCAGATATTGCCGGCGCGGGATCGGACGGGCTCCCCAGGCGGCCAGGTGCGGCGAGTGTAGCTGGCAATCGATGAGGACAAATTCCATTTTTCGTAAGAACAGGGCTAATGCGATCAAGGCGGCCTTGGACGCGTTGGCTTCATTGTGAAACATCGATTCAGCGAAAAAACAGCGTCCGAGAGATATCCCATACAGTCCGCCGGCAAGCTGGCCACCATGCCATGCTTCAATGGAGTGGGCATAACCCAGCCGATGCATTGTGATGAAGGCGCGGCGCATTTCCGGCGTGATCCAGGTCCCGCCCTGACCGAACCGCGGCCGGGCGCAGCCGGCGATGACTTCGCCGAAGGCGCGGTCAAAGCTCAGGCGGAATATGTTTTTATCCAGGATCTTTCTTAGGCTACGCGCGACGTGGATCTCGGCCGGAAAAAGGACAAAGCGCGGGTCGGGCGACCACCAGAGGATGGGCTGACCCTCCTCGTACCAGGGAAAGATGCCGCGGCCATAAGCTCTCAGTAACCGTTGCGGCGACAGGTCCCCGCCCAGCGCCAGGAGGCCTGCCGGCCCGGCCCGGGATGGCGGAGGAAAATCGGTTTTGCCGGTCAGGCTGAAAACAGGCATCGTGTAATCCTATCCATTTGGAGGTCCATGGAACTATTTTAGCAGACAAGGGCCGCCCATGCACGGAGCATATTGACAAGCTCCGGGGTTCCATATATAAATCATAACAGGCGACACGCGAGGAGGAATTGCAGCCATGAAACGATCTTTGATAATAATATTGACACTACTCTGCCTAGGCCTTTTATGGAGCCAGCCGGCCGCGGCCCAGGGCAACCAGAAAGACAACCCGTTTTTCAAGGCGCGCACCACGCCGTTCCGGGTGCCGCCCTTCGACAAGATAACCAAGGAGCACTACCTGCCCGCCTTCAAAGAGGGCATCAAGAGGGAACAAGCCGAAATCGATGCCATCGCCGGCAGGAGGCAAGCGCCGAGTTTCGCCAACACCATCGTTGCCATGGACCACGGCGGACTCTTCCTGAACGACGTCAACGCCGTCTTCTACGCCCTGCTAAGCGCCGAGACCAGCCCTGACCTTCAGGCCCTCGCCCGCGACGTGTCGCCGCTGCTGTCGGCCCACCGGGACAACATCAACCTGAACGAAAAGCTATTCGCCCGGGTCAAGGCGGTATACGAGCAGAGGAAAAAACTGACCCTTACTCCCGAGGAAAGCTTCCTGCTGGAGAATACCTACAAGGGCTTCATCCGCAACGGCGCCCTGCTGGACGCGGCCGGAAAAGCCCGCTTGCGCGCGCTCAACGCCGAGCTCTCCCTGCTGGGATTGAAGTTCGGCGAGAACCTGCTGGCCGAGACCAACTCCTCCTATATCGTCGTCGGAAACAAGGATGACCTGGCCGGGCTCCCTGACGGCAACGTTACCACGGCGGCCGAGACGGCCCGAACCATGAACATGCCCGGGAAATGGGTGTTCACCGCCCAGAAACCAAGCTGGATCCCCTTCTTGCAGTATTCGACGCGGCGCGACCTGCGCGAGCAGCTGTACCGGGCCTACTGCATGCGCGGCGACCGCGACAATGGCAACGACAACAAGGAAACACTCAAAAAGATAATTGCCCTGCGCGTCGAACGCGCCCAACTGCTCGGCTACCCGACCTACGCCAACTTCGTACTCGAGGAGCGCATGGCCAAGAACCCGGATACGGTCATGGCCTTCCTGCAAAGGCTGTGGTCGCCGGCGCTAGCCCGGGCCGAGCAGGAAGCGGCCGAGATGCAGGCGATCATCGACCGCGAGAAGGGCGGCTTCAGCCTGGCCTCCTGGGACTGGTGGCACTACGCCGAAAAACTCCGCCAGGAAAAATACGCCTTCGACGACTCGGCCCTCCGCCCCTATTTCTCCCTGGAAAACGTGAAGCAGGGGATTTTCACCCTGTGCAATAAACTGTACGGTTTGAAGTTCGTCAAGTTGGAAGGCCTTCCCATCTACCACCCAGAGGTCCAGGTCTATGAGGTCAAGGAGGCCAATGGCGGCCATGTCGGCCTGCTCTACATGGATTTCCATCCCCGCCCAGGCAAACGCGGCGGCGCCTGGTCGGGTGGACTGAGGGAAGAATACTATGAAAAGGGCAAGCGCGTGGCGCCGATCTCCTTCCTGGTCTGCAACTTCACTCGCCCCGCCGCCGGCGCCCCCTCGCTGCTGAGCATCGACGAAGTCAATACCTTTTTCCACGAGTTCGGCCACTCGCTGCGCACGCTGTTTTCCAATGGAATCTATCGCGACCGCACCACTCCCCGCGACGCGGTGGAATTGCCGTCGCAGATCATGGAGAACTGGGCACTGGAGCCCGAATTGCTCAAGCTCTACGCCCGCCACTACCAGACTGGCGAGGTGATTCCGGACTCGCTGGTGGAAAAAATAAAAAACAGCAGTCTGTTCAACCAGGGATTTGCGACGGTGGAATACCTGGCCGCTTCATTTTTGGACATGGCCTGGCATACCTTGAGAGCCGGAGAATCCTTCGACGTGCGCAGCTTTGAAACCGGGGCCATGGCCTCGCTGGGACTTATCCCGGCCATCGTCCCCCGCTACCGCAGCACCTACTTCAACCACATGATCTCCGGTTATGCCGCCGGCTACTACAGTTATATCTGGGCTGAGGTCCTCGACAAAGACGCGTATGAGGCTTTCAAAGAGAAGGGAATCTTCGATCCGGCCACAGCCAAATCATTCCGCCAGAACATCCTGGAAAAGTTCGGCACTGAGGACACCATGACCTTGTACAAGCGCTTCCGCGGCGCCGAGCCAAAAATCGAGCCCCTGCTCAAAGGCCGCGGCTTGCTGCCGGAGACAAAGTAAAAACGTAGGGGTTTGATTAATCAAACCCCTACACACGGTATCTTTTTCATACCAACACTATGTTTTTGCACTAGATGGTTCCACAGAACAATCATTTTGTATGGAACCATAGTGCAAAAACATCTAGTGTTGGTATAGTTCAAATCATCCCGAACCGTCGGGTGAGGAATTGATTTGTATATCCCCTTCGGGGATAGTCACACTAGTTGGTTTCAGCCACTTACAGACCTTGCTGAAACCAAAGTGTGACTATCGGAACAGCATGTCGGCCAGGCGCGGCAGGGTCCAGAATTCGCGATCGACGCGCTCCTCGAGCTTTTCGACTAGGACGCCCGCCTCGGCCAAGTGCGGCCTGATGACCTGGGTACAAAATTGCGCCCGAGTACGATCAGTTCCTTCTTTCAGTCTATCATTATCTTCATCCAACAAAGAAATCATCTCCATTGCCCGGTTTATCTTCTCAGTAAACTTGGCGATAAATGCGAGCTGATTTTTGAGCAGGGCCGGTTTCTTGGCCAAGATTTCCTGAGGAAACTGACGGATGGCCTCAAGAAGCATGGCTTGGTTTTTAAGCGCCGCAGGAATAATATAAACACGCAAAAGATTACGGGCGACGCGCAATTCCATTTCCACGGTTTTAATATAAATTTCGATTTTGATATCGGCACGGGCGTTGATCTCTTCGCGGGAAAGGATGGCAAATGTCTCGAACAAGTGTATATTTTTTTCTTCTTTCAGACGATCAACCGTCTCCGGTACCGAAACCGGGATATACAATTTTCGTTTGCGGGCTTCCTTATGCCAGTCGGAATTATAGTTATCGCCGGCAAAAACAATGCCTGAGTTTTCACTGATGATATGCTGCAATTTATGGATCAATGCTTTTTCGTCCCTGGTTTTCTCAATGGCCTTGTATACTTCCGTTAAACCGGCCGAAACAAGCAGGTTGATCACTGAGATCGGAAAAGCCAGCGAAGCCGACGATCCGGGCATACGAAATTCGAACTTGTTTCCGGTGAATGCCACAGGTGAAGTTCGGTTGCGATCAGAGAGATCGTGGAGGATCGCCGGCACGAATTCTTCGAAGCGAACCATTTTCGATTTTCTGAATTTTCCGGCTACAAAGGCCTGAGGATCATCGATTATCCCCTGCAACTCAGCCCCTAAAAAGACAGAAATGATAGCCGGCGGCGCTTCATGGCCACCCAATCGTAGTTCGTTGCCGGGAGAAGCCAGCACCGCCTGCAACAAGTCATGGAAGCGGTTCATGCCGTAAATAAATCCGCTTAAAAAGCATAAAAAAACCAGCCGGGAATTCTTATTATCGCCAGGGCTGAACAAGTTGCGCCCCTGGTTATCCAT
>JAPKZM010000290.1 GCA_026393775.1 Candidatus Aminicenantota bacterium | reverse complement strand
AAAGGCTATGAACGCGCCGAGCATTTGCGCGCCGCTTTTTTGTCGCTTGACATTGAGCACCTGGGGGTGAAACTGTGTGCCACGTTGTCAATCGGAGTGGCGATCTACCCGCAGCACGGTGACACCAGTATGGAAGTCCTGCACGCTGCCGACCAGGCGATGTATGCTGCCAAGGTTGCCGGGAGAAACTGCACTCGCACCGCCAAATAAAATAAAACGCCCGAGGGCGTTTTATTTCTTCTTTGGCTCGGCCATTTCCTGCCGGACGGTGTTCAACAGGCTTTCAGCCTTGAGTTCGTTCAGAGTGTAACAGGGGGCTTCGAGATGGTCGGCCAACGCCTGGGCCAGGCCCTGGTCGAAGGAAGCGTGTTCCATGTTGATGACCACGGTCCGGTAGCCTCGACCTGCGATCTGCTCGGCGAACCCGAAGGCTTCCTCCTGCGGAGGCAGGACGCCAATCGAAACGTTCCCTGCCCCATCGGTCAGGATGATAAGCAGCGGTTCCACGTCTGGATGGATCATCTGCTCCTGCGTGAGCACTTCGAAGGTCATCAGTAGGCCGGCCGAGAGCGGCGTCTTGCCACCCACCGGGATGTCAGACAGGGCGCGCTGGGCCAGTGTGATGGAGTTCGTCGGTGGCAGGATGAGCGTGGCGCGGTCCTTCTGGAAGACAATTAAACCGACCCGATCGCGGCGCTGATAGGCGTCCGTCAGCAGGGACAGGATGGCGCCTTTCGTGGCGGCCATGCGCTCCGCCACGGCCATGGACCAGGAAGCATCCACTAAGAACAGTATCAGGTTGGCGGCCTTCTTGACCCGTACTTTGCGTTGCAAATCACCTTTCTGGATGGCAAAAGCGACCTTCTTGCGCTGCTCGGTACGCCGTTTTTGGAAGGGTGCCGCGGCGCGGAAGGTGGCATCGAAGGCCACATCATCGATTTTGCCGTTAGCCGGGCGGGACTGGATGTAACGGCCTCGTTTGCGTTCAGTATGGGTGCGCGAGCGGCGCCCTGAATGCTGACGGGTTAATTTGTCGAGGGGGGTGTCAAGTTTACGTGGATCAAAGGTCTCGCCGACCTTGACCTTCTTACCCCCGTCCCACCAGTGAGCATCTTGTGGACCGAAGACGCTCTGCTGGGGGGACGGTTCGGCATCCGGCGGCTGGTCGGGGCTTTCCTGATCGGCGGCTTCAGTTATGACTTTTTTTTTACAGACCCGGTGTCGGGCTCTTTTTCTGCCGGTTCGGAAGGCTCGCCTTCGGTGGACGATCCCTGCAACTGCTCGATGCGTTCCTGTAACTGCTCAGGGGAGATCTCGCCCTGATGGAAAGGGCCGTGCTTGATGCGGTGGGGGAGGGCCAGTTCAGCGGCCAGGGCGATATCCCGATCCGTGATGGTGGTGCGCCCCTCGTAAACGGCGTGGGCGCGGGCGGCCTTGAGGATGACCAGGTCGGCGCGGTGGCCGTCCACGTTAAGGGAAGCGGTCAGCGCGGCGATGGAGAGCAGATCACGGCGGGTGTAGGATACTTTTTCAACCATGGTTCGTGCACGGGCAATGATTCGGCTGAGTTTCTCCTCGTGCGGCTGCCACAGTTTATGGAATGCTTCCGCGTCAGCTTCGAAGGCCAGATTGTTTTCAATGATGGTTACCCGGTCGCGCGCGTCGCGGATACCGGTGATGTCCACCGAGAGGGCAAAGCGGTCGAGCAACTGTGGGCGCAGGTCGCCTTCTTCGGGGTTCATCGTGCCGACCAGGATGAAGCGTGCCGGGTGAGTGAAGGA
>JAPKZM010000204.1 GCA_026393775.1 Candidatus Aminicenantota bacterium | reverse complement strand
CTCTATCGCCTGCTGACCAATCTTCTGATGAAGCTTTTCCTCATCTACCGCCTGAACCTGACGAGCTTCTTTGCTGCGACCATCCGCCATCGCTTCAGGCAGCTTCTCAAGTGCCAGCTTCTTCCACTGCGCTACCTGATTAGGATGAACTTCATACATAGAAGCTATCTCGTTAAGGGTCTTTTCACCCTTGATGGCTTCAATAGCCACTCTCGCCTTGAAATCCTTGCCAAAATGCCTGTGTTGCGCCATAATTCCGACTCCTTTCATACTGCATTACCGACAAAATTATAACACAACTTACACCTTATATACTGGTCTGATTTTTGGGGAGTATTATAGACAATGGCAAGATGTTACCGGAACAGAAAAGCTACGGCAGACGAATCTTGCAGGCTGACAATGCCTTACTTGAGAAAACGTGGCCTGTTGTCTGGGCAAACTACTGGAAAGATAAGCTGGACAAGCAGTATGACCGGCAAGAAAACAGCGGTAGGTCTCACGGTTGATATAACAACGGACGACCCGTGTGCCAGGTTAGTATATGCACTTACAGACAAAGGGGGTAATAAGACTGATTATGATTACAAGGTATCGCTGACAACAACGGACTGTAACTTTGGGGGTGTAAGGTACTGGTTTGGCTGTCCGGACTGCGGCAGGCGTGTAGCGGTTTTATACCTTGCGCTGGGTGATATTTACTTCAGGTGTCGGCATTGCAATAATCTGTCATATCATAGTCGGAACGAGTCAAGTCCTTATGGAATCTTGGGACAAACAAGCAGGGAGATAGACAATCTCCGAGGCCAAATAAAGCGATGGACGTGGAGAGGCAGACCCACAAGGAAAGTAAGAAAATTACATGCCCTTGAGCAGAAAGTAGGGATAATATCATCGCAGGCAATTACGCATCTTAACAAATTAAAAGCCTGAATAAGGCGGACTTAAAAACCAGTTATTTTGCCAGCTTCAGGCGTTTGAGGATGGCGCTAACTTGTGCGCCGTACCATGGTGTTCCTTTTCTTGTAGGCCGACCTTCTTTGTTAAGGATTGTTGCTATTTGATAGAACCCAAGACGTTTTTCGTCTTTTAGCTTTCGGTACAGTTGCTTCATTCGTTTCAGAGTCTCAGCTTCACCTGGATAATGGCCGAAAGGTTTGCGGCCTTCACAGCGTCCAGTTTTGGCCTTTTTAGTCTCCCTGGCTTTACGTAATTTTTTGACCAGCATTGATTTGTCAAGCTCTGAGAAAACGCCCTGAACCTGTATCATGGCCTTTAACATAGGGTCACCGGAAAATGCTACTGTAATGTCCTGCTCGGTATCGGCAGAAAAAAGAGTAACGCCCTTGCTGCAAAGAAGACCCACAAGCTGTAGCTGCACACCTAAATCACGGGCAAGACGGTCAAGACGTTCTACGATTATAACCCTACAACCATTTGACAGCAGGTCTGCCAGCATTTGCGCAAACTCTGGACGGTCAGCATCAGTGCCGGTCATTGCTTCTTTGTAAACACCTACCAGCTTATAACCCTTTTTCTTGGCAAAAGCGGTTATTATCTCTTCCTGCCGGTCAAGACCAGTACCATCTTTTTGCTGGCCTTTGGAACTCACTCTGCAATATGCGACAGCTTCTTTTTTGGTCTGTTTAGCCATAGTTTACTCCCACTTTAATCTAACATTTCGCCTGATTCAATAGCCATCAACATTTGACGGCAGTTATTCTTACAATTTTGGGCAAGCTTGATATAGCTCTGCATGGGCTTACCGTTAAGATTTTCCTTTGTTGCAATTTGCCTGCAATGCTCAGCGAACACGTTGGCAAGTCCCTGATTTGTCAATTCGATTTTAGCACACCTCGAAAGTAGTGGGTTTGCGTCTATCTGGTCTTCAAATAGCTCAGATTCGCCCTGCTTTGTTGTTGTAAAGATAATGCAGACGTGAGCCGGTATTCGCTCCAGAAGGCCCAGCAGACGTCTTATAATCGCTTTACGCAGTCCATGTGCTTCATTTATGATATAAGCCCTGCCGCCTTTGCCCGGCGCAAAATAGCTCATATCGTGTTCTATCCTGTCAATCTCTGAAACTGAAAGCTGGTCGGCACTGTCGAACTCTTGAATATAGAACTCATCGGCGCCCTGTGCAGCGATAATCCTGGCAATAGTAGTTTTGCCTGTCCCGCTTGCGCCGGAAATCCACCAGGCGCGACTACCCCAGCTTCTTGATAATAGTAGTTTTGTTTTTTCTTTTGCCTTATCCTGTCCTAAGACTTCGTCGAATTTTGACGGTCTGTATTTCTCAAATAGTGTTTCCATGTTTTGTTTTCCTTTATTTTATGTAAAGCTCTGGCCTGTCCGAAAACAGACCAGAGCCAACAATTTGGGTTTATGCGATTGCAAACGCTTCATCAATTGTCAAAGTCTGATATTTGTCCCAGGGCTTGTAGTTAAGTGCTGGCTTTGTCGGCAGTCCGCAGTTATGCGCCCATTGCTCACGGCGCTTTGACCATCGAAAGCCAAAATCTTTCAGGGCTTGCCTGATTTCTGCGCTGGGCTTGGATTCAAACTCGATCCAGACCCACCTGCCCACTACACGCGCAGGCAGATTCTGCGCTTTGCAGAACTCCAGGACTTCGATAATTGAGTGATTCGACTTGCTTGTTTTGACTTGTTCTGTTACTGTTTCCATTGTTCTAAGCTCCTTTCCAGTTTAGGACCACGGTCGGGGATGTTTGCTGCATCGCCCGGCCACTTTTCTTTTGTGACTTGCCTGTCAAGCCACTTCACTTAAAAGTATAATGCCCTATTGGGAAAAGTCAAACATATTCTTTAGAATAAATTTGTATAAATAGTTTAAGTCATTACAAAATAAGATACTTACACCATAAAATATATTTTATTTTTATCTTTTCATAAAGCGATGCCCAAAAAAATTCCAACGGTTTCAGATTTATACTGCCAGCGGTTTGCATAAGCTTTACCTGGACTTTACCAATGCTTTTTTGGGAAACTGAAAAAGGCAGTTGAAACTTACAGAAAAGCTGGTGTAAACCTGCCGGAAAGTAAAGCAAAAGACTGCAACCATACCCACAAAACAGCCCTACGCATAGCAATAAAACAGCAGACAGAACAAGGCGAAAATCTCCCAAAGATGACCCTATAACCCCAAACGTGCCTACTTTGCCGCGATTATTAAGGAAAAACTGAAAGAGCAACCCAATCGCAAAATCATAGTATTCACGGAATTTGCGGATACGGCCAATGACCTGTACGAAAACCTGAAAGATCATTTCCGGATTTTCAAATATACCGCTAAGGATGCAAGCAAAAGCAACAAGGAAACTATTCGGCAAAATTTCGACGCCGGGTATAAAACGCAGGTCAATGATTTCGATGTTCTGATTGCTACCGATGCCATTTCCGAAGGATTCAATCTGCACCGTGCCGGGATTGTCTTTAACTACGATATACCCTACAACCCGACGCGGGTGATTCAGCGGGTTGGCCGTATCAATCGTATTAACAAGAAGGTTTTCGATGACCTGTATATTTATAATTTCTTCCCCACCGCTACCGGAGAGCGGGAAAT
>JAPKZM010000234.1 GCA_026393775.1 Candidatus Aminicenantota bacterium | reverse complement strand
TTTCGGGCATGACCAGGTCGGTGAGCACGAGGTAGAAATCCGATTTTTTTAGAATTTTCAGCGCCTCGGTGGCGCTGGCCACCGCCTGCACCGTGAAATCGTTCACCTGCAGGAATTCCTCGAGCGCCTCGCGTTCCACCAGATCGTCTTCCACG
Source organism: Candidatus Aminicenantota bacterium (assembly GCA_026393775.1). GTDB lineage: Bacteria > Acidobacteriota > Aminicenantia > UBA2199 > UBA2199 > UBA2199. The sequence goes on along the minus strand of JAPKZM010000234.1, from coordinate 15,917 downwards.
ACCAGGATTTTTTTTGCCTGCTCGTCGTTGGTCTGGTCCGCCAAAGCCGATTTTTCCAAGCCGGTACCCGATTCTTCAAGCATGCGAAAAATCACGCGCACTTGCCATAATCGACATTCTTCTCATTACCTCTGTCAACACCCAAAGCTCTCTTTCGGAATTATAAATAAAAAAAAAAACAATTTCAAGTCAAGAGGAAAAATGGGCATTTCTCTCCATGGCTTCATTCGACCTTCCCCGGGCAGGGCTTCCTGGCAAAAGCCGGCAGATGATACTCGGCCATCCTGTCGATGATCGCCTGGCACCGCGCGATCGCCGGAAAACTCTCCGAAAGCACCTTGAACATGCCGTCCTCTCCGACGACCTTGAAGCGCAGATCCGGAAAAATTTCCCCCAGGGTCAATAGCAGATCTTCGGCATTCACGCGCAAGGCGAACGCACCCGCCTGTACGCAGCATTCGCCGTCGGTTGAATCGGCGGCGGGGCGGTCGGCCGGCAGGACCCCTTCGGGTCCGTCTTTAGACAGGTCCCCTTCGGGACCGCCTTCAGGCAGGCCAGCGCCCTGCCAGCGAACCAGGCGGAGCGCGACGGGTGCGGTTCCCTTGCCGGCCATGCTCAGCCTTTGCGCGGCCTGCAGCGAAAGATCGATAATCCGGTCCTTCAAAAAAGGGCCGCGATCGTTGATCCTGACCAGCACTTTCCGTCCGTTTTCCAAGTTTTCCACTTCCAGCAATGTATTGAAAGGAAGGGTCTGGTGGGCGGCGGTCAATTTGTGCATGTCGTAAATCTCGCCGTTGGCGGTGAGCTTGCCTTGGAAATCATCACCATACCAGGAAGCGGTCCCCGTTTGATAAAAATCGCTGCTGCGGATTTCCTCAGCCGGCTGGGGGGACAGAGGTTCGCTGCGGACGTTTTTCCCGGCCGAACAGGAAACGGTTGTCAGCAGCAGGCCTATCATTACCGGGGTCGTCCATATCCGCATGCGTCGATTATAACAGAAAAATGATTGCCTGGACAAAAAACAAACGTGGAGCGCGTTGCCTTTATGTTTGAAGAGAGTTGTTGTATAATAGTAAATATATGACGTGAAAAACGGGAGTCATTCATGAGCATTGACGATCTGCTTAAAATCAGCGTGGAAAGAAATGCGTCGGATTTGCATCTGAAGGTAGGCAACCACCCGGTGATCCGCATCGACGGCACCTTGCATCCGCTGGTCGAATTGAAGCGCCTGATGCCTGAGGACACGATCGCCATGGCGTTTGCCATGATGAACAGCGAGCAAAAAGAGAAATTCAAGCGCGAACACGAAATCGACATGGCCTACAGCATCCCCGGTTTGGGCCGCTTCCGCTGCAATGTCTTTTATCAGCGGGGAGCCGTAGGCATGGTCTTACGGATCATTCCCACCCAGATCAAGAGCATCGCCGACCTGAACCTGCCGCTGGTGCTCGAAAAGATCTCCCAGGAGATGCGCGGCCTGATCCTGGTCACGGGAACGACCGGCAGCGGCAAATCCACCTCCCTGGCCGCCATGATCGATTATATCAATCTCCACCGCAACGAGCATATCGTCACCATCGAAGACCCGATCGAATACCTGCACCGCGATAAAAAGAGCATCATCAACCAGAGGGAAGTCGGATCGGACACCAATGATTTCCCCAAGGCCCTGCGCAGCGCCCTGCGCCAGGACCCCGACGTCATCCTGGTCGGCGAAATGCGCGACTTGGAGACCATCGAGACCGCGCTGCTGGCCGCCGAAACCGGCCACTTGGTCCTTTCCACCCTGCATACCCTGGATGCCCCGGAAACCATCAACCGCATCATCTCCATGTTCCCCCCCCATCAACAGAAGCAGATCCGCATCCAGCTCGCGGCGGTACTCAAGTCGATCATCTCCATGCGGCTGCTGCCGCGCAGCGACGACAAGGGCCGGGTGCCGGCCGTCGAGATCCTGATCAACACTCCTTTCATCCAGGACTGCATCGTGACCCAGGAAAAGACCAAGCTGATCAAGGAAGCCATTTCGCAGGGGATCTCCCAGTACGGCATGCAGACCTTCGACCAATCACTGTATTTCCTCTATCTGAAGAATTTGATCTCGTTTGAAGAGGCGCTGAAATGGGCCTCCAACGTCGACGAATTCAAGCTTAAGAAGATCGGCATTCAGAGCACCAAGGACATGTCCATGGAAGAAATGGAAAAAAGGATGTCCGATATCGGCAGCAGTGACAAGCCGAAAAAATCGCCCGAGGACCCGACTCACGACCACCACCTGCTGGAAATCGAATAATGACCGGCAATTCCGAGATACGGCGCATTTTTTTGATTATTTCGGCAAAAAAAAGCACCAACGGGTCCTGTCATCGCCGCTGATCCCGGCCAAGGACCCGAGCCTGCTGTTCACCAATGCCGGCATGAACCAGTTTAAAGGGGTGTTTCTCCAGGAAGAAAAGCGCGAGTACAAGCGGGCGGTCAGCATCCAGAAATGCATGCGGGTTTCCGGAAAGCACAACGACTTCGACGAGGTGGGCAAGACCGATTTTCACCACACCTTTTTCGAAATGCTCGGCAACTTTTCATTCGGCGACTATTTCAAGGAAAAGGCCATCGCCTACGCCTGGGAGCTGCTCACCGGCCATTATCATTTACCGAGCGAACGCTTGTGGATAACCGTGTACCAGGACGATGACGAAGCGTTCCGCATCTGGCAGGACCGCATCGGCATCCCGGAACAGAAAATAATCCGCCTGGGGGAGCAGGACAATTTCTGGCAGATGGGCGAGACCGGCCCCTGCGGGCCTTGCTCGGAGATCCACTATGACCGCGGCCCGGAATTCGGACCGTCCGGGCTCACCGACGACAACCGTCGCTATGTCGAGATCTGGAACCTTGTCTTTATGCAGTATTTCCGGAATGAAGCGGGCGCCCTGCTCCCGCTTCCGGCCCCGGCGATCGATACCGGCATGGGCATGGAGCGCCTGACCGCCATTCTGCAGAACGTGTCCAGCAACTACCGGACCGATCTTTTCAAGCCGATCGTCGAGCGCACCGCCGCGCTGGCCAATGTCGATCCCCAAAGCCCGGAGATGCAGGTCGACCTGAACGTGATCGCCGATCACATTCGCGCCCTGACCTTCCTGATCGCCGACGGCATCATGCCGGCAAACGACGGTCGCGGTTATGTCCTGCGCCGGCTGTTGCGCCGGGCCGTCAAGCACGGCAAAGCGCTGAATTTCAAGGGCAATTTCCTGGACCGGATCAGTTCCGAGGTCGTCGCCGTCATGAAGCCCTTTTATCCCGAGTTGGAGCACAACCAGGAGTTCATCCAAAAGGTGCTTGGCGCGGAAGAAGAGCGCTTCAACCGCACCCTGGTCAACGGCCTGAAGATATTTGAAGAGCTTTTGCAGTCGGCCAGCGAAAAAAAGCAGCCGCAGTTGTCCGGAAGCGACCTGTTTCGGCTTTCCGACACCTACGGCTTCCCCCTCGATTTTGCCCGCGATCTGGCCATGGAAAAAGGCATCGGCATCGATTTTGAAGCGTTCCAGCGCGAATTGCAGGGGCAGAAGGACCGCTCCCGGCTCAGTTTGCAGCAAAAACGCAAGGAGGTCGGCGCCCTGAAGAACAGCGAGCGTTGGACGAGCGAATTCAGGGGCTATGACGAGCTCCAGCTCGAAGCCAAGCTGCTTGCCATTTACGTGGACGGCAACGAAGTCCAGCGGATAGGGGGAAAGCAAAAGGGTATCCTCATTTTCGACCGGACCCCTTTTTACGCCGAGAGCGGAGGCCAGGTCGGTGACAGCGGCAGCGGTAAAAACGACGCGGTTTTTTTCGAGGTCATCGACAGCAAGAAAACGCCGGCCGGCGCTGTCCTGCACCAGGTACTGATGGAAAAAGGCACCCTGCAGGTTAAGGATCATGCCTGGCTGGAAGTGGACCGGGAGCGACGCCGCCGCATCACCGTCCACCATACCGCCACCCACATGCTGCAGGCCGCCTTGCGCTAGGTGCTGGGCCTGCACGTCAAGCAAGCCGGGTCCCGCGTCGGGCCCGACAAGCTGCGTTTCGACTTCACCCATTACCAGGCCCTGAGTTCGGAAGAATTGGAAAAAGTCGAGTATGCGGTCAACGCGAAAACCAGGGAAAACATCCCCGTCGCCAAGAATGTCCAGGGCTATGAGGAAGCCGTCGCCAGCGGCGCCATCGCGATTTTCGATGAAAAATACGGCGACACGGTCCGGGTGATTTCCATGGCCGATTTTTCCCGGGAATTGTGCGGTGGCACCCATTTGCAAACCAGCGGGGAAATCGGGTTTTTCAAGATCATCAGCGAAGCGTCGATCGCCGCGGGCGTGCGCAGGATCGAGGCCGTGGCCGGAGAGCCGGCCTTCATCTACCAGCAAAAGATTTTCAATCTATTCGGCCAGCTCCTCGGCCATTTTGGCCAAAAAGCCGAAACGATCCTGGATTTCCTGAAAAACCTGGAAACGCGCCTGCGGGAAAGGGAAAAACAATCCAAAAAGGAAATGCCGGCCTTGCGGCAGGACATTGAGGGGATGATCAGCCAGGTGTTCCTGGTAGACAACACCAAGGCCGTGATCAGCCAGGTCGATATCGCCGATCGCCAGCAACTCAGCGACCTGGCCGATGCCATTAAAAACCGCATCCAGGGAATCGCCGTCCTTTTTGCCAATGTGGCGGGGAAATCGCTGATACCATCATGAAGCATGAAACAACCGTTCTTTTAATCGCTTGGCTCAGCACTGGCAGCCTTTTTGCCGGTCTGATCGTCCGCCAGGACAAGAACGGCCATATCGTTCTGACCAACACCATGGACCCCGAGTCAATAAAAAAAGACTCTCTCCTTTTCCAGCCTTCTTCCTTTTCCACGGTCATCCCCGCGCTGTACAAGGAAAAAATCCAGGCCCTGACCCAGAAGCACGACCTGCCCGAGGACCTGGTCATCGCCGTGGCCAAAGCCGAGTCCAGCTTCAATCCGTTCGCCGTTTCCCGCAAGGGCGCGGTGGGGTTGATGCAGCTGATGAGGGATACAGCCCGGCAATACGGGGTGTTCAACCGCTACAACGCCGGTGACAACCTGGAAGCGGGAGTGAAGCATCTGAAATATCTTTACCAGAAATACAAACAGAACATCCCCCTGACCCTGGCCGCCTACAACGCCGGGGAGGATACCGTCAGCAAGTACAACGGCGTTCCCCCTTACCGGGAAACCAAGCAGTACATCCGCCGCGTGATGTCGCTGATGGGCATGAGCTATACGTTTTCCGCCTCGGCTCCCGCCAGGATGAAAATTTACAAGTACACGACCGCCGCCGGCAAGACCATTATCACCGACACGCTGCCGGCCGATATCAGCGGTGCCATCGAAATCATCAATTAGGAAGCGAATTTGTCTGAACGCAGAGCCAAACAAATCAAGGGGCTGGGCAAAAGCATTTTCCTGGGGGGCGGCGCGGCCGGGATCCTCTCCATTTTTCCGGTCGTCAACCTGCTCAATCTTTTTTTCATGCTGTGGATCGCGCTGGGCTCCGCCTTGACCATCTACCTGCTCGGCAAGGAGAACCGCGAGCTCGGTAAAGGCGATGCGTTCCTGGCCGGAGCCTTGAGCGGCCTGGTCGCCGGCGGCATGTTCGCTTTTCTCAGCTTGGTGACCATTCTCGGCATCACCCAGGAAAAGCTCGAGGCGCTGCTGGAAAAAGCCAAGACCATCGCTCCTTTATTGGACGCGAACATGACCCGCCAGGAAATTCTTTTGCCGCCCGGCGGAGAGCCCGCATGAATAAAGTCCATGTCATCGTCAATCCTTACTCCGCCCGCGGCCAAACCGAGAAAAAATGGGGCTCGATCCAATCGGCGATCAAAGCGCATTTCCGGGAATTCAAGTATGTGTTCACCGAGAAACCCCGCCAGGCGACGGAAATCGCCCGCAGCCTGATCCGGGACGGTTTCGACCTGATCATCGGCGTCGGCGGCGATGGAACCCTGAACGAGATCAGCAACGGTTTTTTCGGCGAAACATCCGGGAAAACCATTAACCAGGATGCCGCCCTGGGCATCATCCCCTCCGGCACCGGCTCGGATTTCATCCGCTTCATGAAAATACCTCGGGAATTCGAAAAGTCAGCGGCCATGATCAAAAATTCAAAAAACAAGAAAATCGATATCGGGAAAATCACCTACGGCGGCGCAGGCGCCCGGGAGCAGTATTTCATCAATGTCGCCGACTTCGGACTCGGAGCCGAAGTGATAAAAAGGATCGCCAACGTGCAATCGGTTCAACGGGGAGCCTTGACCTATTATCGCGGCCTGCTGGCCACGTTGATGAACTACCGCAGCAAGACCGTCACCTTGACCGTCGACGGCCAACAGCAACTGCGGGGCGAATACCTGATCGGGGCCATAGCCAACGGCCGGATCTTCGGCGGCGGCATGATCATCGCCCCGCAGGCTGAGCCGAACGACGGTTTTTTCGATCTGGTACTGATCGGCGACATGAAAAAGTTAGAGATTATCCGCAATACCCGGCTCTTATACACAGGGACGATCGCCAAGAATCCCAAGGTAGTTATTTTAAAGGCCCGGAATATCAAGGTCGAATCGCAGGAGGACGTTTTCACCGAATACGACGGCGAAATGGGCGAAAAATTGCCGGCCGAATTCTCCATCGTCGCCAGAGCCCTGAACTTCAGGATCGGATAATGCAGGCAGCCATGAAGGCATGGAAAAACAAATACTTCGCCGCACCGGAGGTCAGCAATGAACCAGTCCATTAATCAAATAAAGGATTCGCTGCAGGCAGGACAGCCGATCGTGCAGATCATTTCCTACGAAGAGAAGCGGGTGGAAAGTTTCCTGAAAAAACTCTGCCAGCAGATGCTCAAAAATCAAAACATCTATTTCTGGGACTCCCACAATGGTCTCAGCGGAATCGAGGCTAGAATCCCCAACAGCAAGGACGCCGCCCAGGCCCTTGACGCCGCCCTCAAGATCACGGAACCGGCTTTTTTCATATTCAAGGACCTGAATTCCCTGCTGCGCAACTCGCCGGAACTGGTCCGCAAGATCCGTGAATGCTACCTGCAGTTCAAGAACAACAAGAAATTCCTTTTTCTATTGTCGGCCGACGATTTTTTACCGGCGATGTTGAAAAAAGAGATCGACATCGTTAGTTTCGAACTGCCCGACTTTGAAGAACTGGAAAGCCTTTGCCTGAAATTCCTGGAATCGCTGGAAAAGGCCGGGGTGCAGATCCAACTCAGTGCCGAGGAAAAGAGGAATTTCGCCGTCGCCGTCCAGGGCTTGACCCTCGATGAAGCCTACAAGGCGTACATGAAGGCGTTCCAGGGGCAGCCGCGCATCCATATCGGCTTGATCGACAAGATCCACCTGGAAAAAAAGCAATTGATCCTCAAGGAGAACGTCCTGGAATTCTTTACCCATGTCCTGACCCTCAATGACATGGGTGGACTGGACAAGTTGAAGGACTGGCTGCAAAAAAGAAAAAAGGCTTTTACCAAGGAAGCCCGCGAATTCGGGCTGGACAAGCCCAAGGGGGTCCTGACCATGGGCATCACCGGCTGCGGCAAGAGCCTGGCCTCCAAGATCATCGCCACCCTCTGGAACCTGCCTTTGTTCCGTTTGGACATGAATCTGGTCTATTCCGGAATCGCCGGCCCGCCCGAAGATGTGTTCGCCCGCGCGTTGAAAACCATGGATTCGGTATCTCCGGCCGTACTCTGGATCGACGAGATCGAAAGCGGCATCAGCGACAAGCATACAGATAGTTCTTCTTCGCGCATCCTGGGATATTTCCTGACCTGGATGCAGGAGCATACCTCGGAGATATTCATCGCCGCCACGGCCAACCGTATCGATCTCCTGCCGCCGGAGCTGCTGCGCCGGGGGCGCTTCGACCAGGTCTTCTTCATCGACCTGCCCACGCGCAAGGAGCGGGAGGAGATCTTCACCATCCACTTGAGCAAGCGGGACAACGATTTGAAAAAATTCAACATCCCCCAGCTGGCGCAGATCACCAAGAACTGGTCCGGGTCGGAAATCGAGCAGGTGATCATTTCGGGCATGTACGAAGCGTTCAATGAAAGCCGCAAGCTGATCGAGGACGACCTGTTCGTCATCTTCGGCAATTCCGTGCCCATGGCCACGACCATGGAAGAGCAGATCAAGAAGATCAGAAGCTGGGCCCACAACCGCGCCGTGCGCGCGTCATCCGATAAGGAATATTGATCGCAGCCAACTCACCCCCGAACCCCCTCATATGACCAGTGTCCCCCCGCCCCGATTCGCCGCCGACGTCATGCTCGGCAAAACGGCCAAGTGGCTGCGCATGCTGGGCGTCGACACCTTTTACGACAACAAGGCCAATGACGCGGACCTGCAAACGCTATGCCTCAGGGAAGTTCGCGTCCTGCTGACCAAGGACGTGGCCCTGCATGCAGCCATGCCCGCCGGAACCAGCCGCTTGGTCGAAGCGGTCCATCCCCGAGAGCAGCTGCGAGAGATCGTTTCCGCTTTTCACCTGGACCGCTCCGCCCTGCCACCGCGCTGCTCTCTGTGCAACGGCGAGCTGGCCGCCATCGAAAAAGAGATGGTCGGGGAGCTTGTTCCGCCCTATGTCTTTCGCACCCAGGATCTTTTCCAGCGCTGTTCGCAATGCCACAAGATATACTGGCAGGGTACCCATCTGGGCAAGATTAACAAGTTTATCGAGAATATCAGGAAATTTTCTGGTTGATCAGGGTGGCCTGGTAGGCGGCGCCGAAGCCGTTGTCGATGTTGACCACCGAAATGCCCCCGGCGCAGGAGTTGAGCATCGAGAGCAGGGCCGCAACGCCGTTAAAGCTGCTGCCGTAACCCACCGACGTCGGGACGGCGATGATCGGCGTGGAGGTCAGCCCGGCCACGACCGACGGCAAGGCCCCTTCCATGCCGGCCACCACGATGATCACGGTGTAGGCATTGAATTTTTCCCGCATCTGCAGGACCCGGGGGAGGCAGGCAACGCCCACGTCGTATTCCTTTTCGGTGGCGTTGCCGAGATAAAGGGAAGAGACATAGGCCTCTTCGGCGACCTTTTCATCGCTGGCCCCGGCCGACAAGACCAATATTTTGCCCGGATTGACGATCTCCGGCTTGGCCGTGAAGGTCACAATCCGAGCGGCGGCATGATAGTGCAGCCCCGGGCATTTTTTATGCAGTTCCCGATACTGTTCGGCATCCATCCGGGTGATCAATATGTTCTCGCCCATTTCCCTGAACTTGGCGATAATCGACCGCAACTGGGCCACGCTTTTTCCCTGCCCGAAGATGACCTCGGGGATCCCCCGCCGCAGCTTGCGGTGAAAATCGAGCTTGATGTGGATGTCGTTGCTGAAGGGCAAATTTTCCATCCAGCGCAAGAAATCCGCTTCGGACAAACGACCGTCCTTGAGCGCCCTAATTTTGCGGCGAATGGTTTCCGTCATGGTCCTGCGGCCTGTTTTCCGGGGGCTGGGCGTCTACGACCGTCCCCTTGGGGGGCTGGGCGTCTACGACCGTCCCCTTGGGGGGCTGGGCGTCTACGACCGTCCCCTTGGGGGACTGCCCGGCCGCGGTCTCATTGCGGCTCTTTGTTTCCCGCCATTTGCGCTGCCGTTGAAACAGCGGGTGCGGGCGATAAGGGAATTTGACCATCTGCGGATCGACGCCGATGATATTCTGCCAGCGGTTGTTGCCCAATCCCTCGCTGTTGGCCAGGGCCAGGTAGGGAACGTCGTCGCCGCTGAACCCCATCACGTGCGTGGCCAAAGCGTCAGCCATGACCGCGTCCTCGCAGGCGATGGCAAAACCGTGAAATACCGGGCTGCCCTTGATCGGGCCCTTGCCTTCCATGCCGTACAGGCCGTCGATGATGACCAGGGATGGCTGGATCTGCTTCAGCAGGGCCACAAAGTTGCGGTTGGCCAGCGGCAGCAGCTGAAAATATTTCTCGCTGTGGATGAAATTGATGCGCTTCATCTCCGGATTCGAAGCGCCGAACATCAATACCCGGTGCTCCGGTTTCACGAAACCGATCAGGTTGGGAATGGAGAGGGAGACCGGGAAAATGTTATGGGTTTTGGGCGGGACGATCGAGATGAGGTAATCAGCGGGAAAGCGGCAAAAATTTACCTCCTGGGGGCCGCTGATGGTTTCGATTTTCAGGACATGGTCGTGCGCCAGGTCATCCAGGTTGCACAGCTGCGCGCCCTGCATCTCGATTTCCTTGTATTTGAACTTGTAAAAAATGTCCCAGGTGGTTTTCCCCGAAAAAAAAGCCCCGTCCGAGCCCTCGATCACCGTGATTTGAGCGTTGCCGTACTTGTCCCGCAAATAATGAATCAGCGATTCGACCGTCTCGTAATGGGTGTTGGCGTAGATTTCCTTGGCGCCCGAGAGGTTGATCTTGATGGCCACCCGGTCGCTGGCGCGAATGGTCAGGAACGGCGCAATGGCGTCCATGATCTTTTTGACGACTTCGTTCTGCCGCGTCTCCTTGATCAATACGATTTCTTTGCGTTTCATGTTTCGTTGGCTTTGAAAAGGCGGGTGGCATTATACTCTAAAACGACTCTTTTTACTAATTGCCGCTGCCTGGCCACGGAGCTCAATGAGGTTTGACGGCAAACACCAGGATGAACACGAACCAAAAAACATAGAATACGATTCTCCAGACCGGCGCGTGTTTTTCCTTCAACCAGTTGTACAAATAGGATAAGGCGAATACCAGCGCTTGTAGGGCAAAGAAGAAGAGCAATGCCTGCGCTACGTTCATTGAATCCTGGAAATAGGGTTTCAGCCCGAAACCGAAAATGGAATTGAAGATGATGAACAGGTGCAACACATAAACAAAGAGCGACTCGGTACCCGCCTTGATTAGGACGGTGAGCAGCGGCCCTTTGAATTTGCGCAGCAGCAGGTCGGCGAACCACAACAGGATGAAGACTGCCCCGGCCTTATTCAGGTTGCCGCTTAAGGTGAGCTCGGCTTTGAAATAAACCTGGCTGGACTGGAAAAAAAACCAGGGAAAAATGGCCACTCCCAGGGCCAGAAGCAGCTTGAAGAAGACCTCTCTTTTCAGTAGCGAATACACATAGGCCGCAAGCACTCCGAGAAATAAAAATCCGGCCCAAGGGAAAATGGGAAAAAGCGAGGTTTCATAGTTGAAATACGGGTCGATGGCCGGATGCAAATGAATGTGCTTTACCGTTTCCGGCAGCAAAAAGAACAGTGCCCCGGCCAGGAGCGAGAACAGGACCACAATCTTTTCATTTTTCAGGATAACGGCCAAAATCGTGAAAAGGAGCAAGCCGATCCCGATGCACTGCAGGATGTCGACTTTTAATAATTCGCCGGCCTGGCCCCGGGAAACGTATTGCCACGTCTTGCGCAGTGAAAAGAAAGGGAGGTGGATCCAGTAGCCGATGGCGATGACGAACAATATCCGCCGCAAGCGCTTGAAAAAAGCCCGGTCCAGGTGGATGTAATTCCGGCGCTTGTTGTGGAAGGACAGGAAAGCGGTAAAGCCCGCCGCGAACAAAAACCCTGGGGCGACCACCCCGTGCAGGGCTTCGTGGATCAGGTACCAATGGGCGTGACGGATCGATGGCAGCAGGTAGGCCCGGAACAAATGACCCTGGATCATGAAAAAAAGGACCAGGAATCTGAAAAGATCGACCGCGTCGACCCGTTGGATCGGGCCAATGTTTTCGTTTTTCCAGCTGCTGAAATTCATGGTCACCTTCCGCATCATCATAACTTTTAAAAATAAAAAACGCAATCGGATGGACGGTTGAAGCGGGTTCCATTCCTTCGCAACATCCGCTTCATCCCCACTTGACTAAAGCGGGACCTTCTTTTAAAATGGCCCCATGCGTAAGAACAATCCCCTTTTGGAACGGCTTTGCACCGACACGATCAGGACCCTGGCCATGGATGCTGTCCAGAAAGCCAATTCGGGCCACCCCGGAGCACCGATGGCTCTCGCCCCCGTGGCCTTTGTCCTTTACGACCGCTTCATGAAATTCAATCCTGCCAATCCCGGGTGGCTGAACCGCGACCGCTTCGTCCTTTCGGCCGGGCATGCTTCCATGCTCCTTTACGGCACGCTGCATATCATGGGGTATGAGGTCAGCCTGGATGATATCAAAAACTTCCGTCAGCTCCATGGCCGCTGCCCCGGCCATCCGGAGCATGGGCTGACCCCCGGCGTTGAGATTACCACCGGCCCCTTGGGGCAGGGCGCGGCAGCCAGCGTCGGGATGGCGATCGCACAAAAATGGCTGGCCAGCTATTTTAACCGCCCCGGATACGAGTTGATTGACTACAGGATATTCGCCCTGGCCGGGGACGGCTGTCTGATGGAAGGAATTTCCGCTGAAGCCGCGTCGTTGGCAGGCCATCTCGGCCTGGACAACCTGGTCTGGCTCTACGACAACAACCATATCACGATCGAGGGAAAAACGAGCCTAGCCTTCAGCGAAGACGTGGCCGCAAGGTTCAAGGCCTACGGCTGGAATGTCCGGGCGGTCAGCGATGCCAACGACCTGGCCATGATTGACCGGGCCATGCGGAGCGCAAACGGGGAAAAGGGGAAACCTGCACTGCTGATCATCGACAGCCATATCGCCTACGGAGCGCCCACCAAGCAGGACACCCACGGCGCCCACGGCTCGCCCCTCGGCGAAGAGGAGATCAGAAGCGCCAAGAAATTTTACGGTTGGGATCCGGAAAAGAAATTTTTCGTTCCTGCCGCCGTACAGGATTACAGTCAAGGAATCAAGGCCAGAGGCATGGAACAAAACAGGGAATGGGACGAGCGCTTCACGCGCTACGCGAAGGAATACCCGGAGCCGGCCGCGCACCTGTGCTTGCTGCAGAAAGGGGAATTGCCGGATGGATGGGAGCTCGCCATTCCGAGCTTCGCGCCCGGAACAAAAATATCGGGCCGGGGCGCCAGCGCCAGCGTGCTGAACGCGATCGCGGAGAGGGCCCCATTCCTGATCGGCGGTTCCGCCGACCTTGCCCCCTCGACCCTGACCACCTTAAAAAACTCGTCGGGTTTTCAGAAGGACAATCCCGGCGGCCGGAACCTGCATTTCGGCGTGCGCGAGCACGCCATGGGCGCCATCGCCAACGGCATTTCCTTGAGTGGCTTGCGAGCTTTCGTTTCCACCTTTTTTGTATTCTCGGATTACGCGCGGCCAGCCATGCGCATGTCGGCGCTGATGAAACAGCCGGTCATCTACATCTTCACCCACGACAGCATCGGTGTCGGCGAGGACGGTCCCACCCATCAGCCGATCGAGCATCTGGCATCGCTGCGGGCCATGCCGAACCTGGAAGTGATCCGCCCAGCGGACGCCAACGAAGTGGCCGTCGCCTGGAAATACATCATGGAGACCAGGGACACACCTATAGCCTTGATCCTCAGCCGGCAGGATTTGCCGGTATTCGACCGAACGAAATACGCCTCCGCCGAAGGGACGATGAAGGGCGGCTACGTTCTGGCCGACTGCGGCGGCATTCCGGATGTGATCTTGATCGCCACCGGCTCGGAAGTGCAACTCGCTCTGACGGCCCATGAGGAGCTGAAGAAAGAAGGAATCGGCGGCCGGGTGGTCAGCATGCCGAATTGGAGTTTGTATGACCGGCAGGACCCGGATTACCGGGAGACGGTGTTGCCGGCAAAGGTGACGAGACGGGTCGCGATCGAGGCCGGTTCCACGTTCGGCTGGAGCGATTTCCTGGGACGGAAGGGGGATGGGCAAGCGCTCGGCCTGAGGACATTCGGGGCATCGGGAAAGTCGGACAGTCTGTTCGCCGAATTCGGCCTGACGGCAGAGGCGCTGGTCAAGGCCGCGAAAGCAGCGCTGAAACCCAACCGGCCCTAACAGATCAACGGCGTGAAAAAGCAGGAAAAACTCTTCAAGGAATCGCTGGCCGTTTGGAAGCTGGGAGTGGCCAAGGCCGAGGTCCGGCTGCACGCGCAACGGATCCTGGAAAGGATCTGGGAAAAGGATTACCGGATCTGGGGCGCCGCCCCGGCCGAAATCGCCAACCGGCTCGGCTGGTTGGACTGCCCGGAAACTTCCCTGGCCCGGGCCGATGAAATCATCGATTTCGTCACCACCGTGAGAGCGGAGGGTTTCACGCGCGCGCTGCTTCTCGGCATGGGCGGCTCGAGTCTGGCGGCGGAGGTCTTCAGCCATTCGTTCGCCGCGAAGGACGGATACCTGGCTATGGATATTCTGGACAGCACCCATCCCGAGGCCGTGTTGGAGTTCGCCACGAGGCTTGATCCTGAAAAAACTCTTTTTATCGTCTCCACGAAATCGGGTGGCACGGCGGAAACCTTTGCCTTCATGAAATTCTTCTACAATCAAACCGTCGCCCGCAGCGGCGAGGAAAAAGCCGGCAGCCATTTCATCGCCATCACCGACCCGGGCAGCGGACTGGAAACAACGGCCCGGCAACTGCGTTTCCGGAAAATTTTTTTAAACGACCCGGACATCGGCGGCCGCTACTCGGCCCTGTCGCTCTTCGGCATTGTCCCGGCGGCGCTATTGGGCATTGACATCAAGGAAATCCTGAACCGCGCCGCATTCATGGCCCTCCGCAGCAAGGCCCGGGAAGGGAATACCCCGGCCAGGCTCGGAGTGATCATGGGCCACCTGGCCGACTGCGGCCGGGACAAGATCACCTTCATCACCTCCGCCGGGCTGGCTTCCTTCGCCGACTGGCTGGAGCAACTGATCGCCGAGAGCACCGGAAAAGAGGGCAAGGGAATTCTGCCGCTGGTCAACGAGGAGATCCTAGCGCCCGAGGCCTACGCCCAGGACAGGTTTTTTGTTTATATCCGTTTGCAGGACGATCACGAGCATGACCAGGCCATGCAGAGCTTGCTCGCTGCCGGGCAGCCGATGGTGGAAATCGTTTGCCGGGACGTTTACGAAATCGGCGGAGAGTATTTCCGCTGGGAAATGGCCACCGCGATCGCCGGCTGGCTCATGGGCATCCAACCTTTCAACCAACCGAACGTGGAGGCCGCAAAAACCCGGGCCAGGGAAATGCTGGCCGAGTATTCCCGCACCGGCACGCTGCCGCAGCCTTCGGCAAAATTTACCGCCGCCGGACTGAAGGTCTACGCCGACTCTGAGGCCGGAGACTTAAAAAGCTGGCGGGACGAGTTTTTTGGAAAAGATGCCCATGATTTCGCCGCCAAGGGCATTCAATACATCGCCATCCAGGCCTACATGAAACCGGACGAAGCCAGCGGGCGGGCGCTGCAGAATTTCCGGGCTCAGCTGCGGAAGAAATACAAGACCGCCGTAAGCGTCGGCTATGGGCCCAGGTTCCTGCACTCCACCGGGCAGTTGCACAAAGGCGACGCGGGCAAAGGGCTGTTCATCCAGCTGCTTGCCCGGATCGACCGGGACGCGCCGATACCGGACCACGCGGGCGCGGACAAGGCCACCGTGTCATTCGGGACCTTGATCACGGCCCAGGCCTTCGGTGACCGGCAGGCTTTGCAGGAGAACCGGCGCCGGGTCGTCACCTTTCAGTTTGCCCGCGACCTGAAAACGGGTTTCGCCGCCCTGTCAGGGCTTTTGGGCGAAGAGTGACCCGGACTCTGAACCGCCAGCCGAAATCGCGGCCGCAGCGACAAAAAAATGCAAGAAAACGTTCGTAAGTTTGTTATGGGCCATGCCAGAACATTATTGCTGCGCGCCACGTAAAAATGACTTGTAAACCCAAAACGGCATCGGCTATAATAAAACTGACCCAGGAGGAAAACAATGGGCATGCAGGGCAATAAAAAGAAATGGATCATCGGCATGGGAGCGGTGCTATTGATT
>JAPKZM010000325.1 GCA_026393775.1 Candidatus Aminicenantota bacterium | reverse complement strand
CCGGGTGCAAAAGCACAATCAGTTCCAGGTGATCATCAAACCGGTGCCCGATGAGGGGCAAATACTTTTCCTGGACAGCCTGATCTATTTGGGCGTGGATATCAACATCCATGACATCAAATTCGACGAGGACAATTGGGCGTCCCCTTCGCTGGGCGCCTGGGGCGTCGGTTGGCAGGTGATGTGCGATGGCTTGGAAATAACCCAGTTCACCTATTTCCAGCAGGCGGGCGGCATGGAACTCAATCCCAACTCGCTGGAGATCACCTACGGGGTCGAACGTCTGGCCATGTTCCTGGATGGCCAGAACAACATTTATGATCTCGACTGGGGAAATAAGGTTTCCTATTCGGCCCTGAATCTGGAATGCGAACGCCAATTTTCCATTTACAATTTCGAACTGGCTGATATCGACATGCTGCGCGGCGTGTTCCAACAATACCAGAAAGAAGCCGAGAAACTTCTCGAGCATCAGCTGTATCTGCCGGCTTACGATTACCTGCTGAAATGTTCCCATACTTTCAATATTCTGGACGCCCGTAAGGCGATTTCGGTAGCCGAGCGCACAGCGCTGATGGGAATCATGCGCAACCTGTCGGCGCGCATCGCCCAGAAATACGTTATGCAAACGGATGGTGAAGATCATGGCTGACCTATTGTTTGAATTGGGAGTCGAAGAGATACCCACCCACGCGGTCGGCGCCATCCATGATCAGCTCAAGGACCTTTTTCGAGCCCGGCTGGAGAAATTGAACCTCAGCCATGGCGGAATCGAAGGCGCGGCCAGCAACCGCCGTCTGATGGTCCATGTCACCCGTCTGAGCGAAAAAACCGCCCATAAGGAAGAGACGGTCCTAGGTCCTGCCAAACGCATCGCCCTGGATGAAAGGGGAGCGCCGACTGTGGCTTTGAAAAAATTCTGCGAAATCAACCAGGTCAAACTGGCCGATGTGGTCGAAATAGAAACCGCCAAGGGCAGTTACCTGGGCACCGTCAGGGTCGCGGGTGGTGAAGATACGGCCAAGCTGCTGCAAACCGCCATTCCGGAGATTCTCGCGGGGCTGACGTTCAGCAAGGCCATGGTCTGGAATGAATCGCGTGTGCCGTTCATCCGGCCGATCCGCAACATTCTGGCCCTGTTCAACAATAAACCACTGGCGGTCGAGTTTGCGGGGATCCAATCGGGGAACAAGGCTCTGGGCCACCTGCTTTTGTCTGATGCCTTTTTTGAAGTCAATTCTTTCAAAGATTATGTTCAGGGGCTGAGCAAGAATTTCATCATCCTCAAGGAAGAAGAACGCAAGGCTAAGATCTTGGCTGAAATCAAGGACATCGAAGCTGACCTGGATGGCCGGGTGCGCGTGGATGAAACCATGCTGGACTATTACGTGTTCAGCAATGAATACCCGGTGGCGTTCAGCGGCAGTTTCGACGCCAAGTATCTGAACCTGCCGGCGGAGATCATCGCCACCTTCATGACCCACGAAAAGAAACTGCTGCCGGTGTACGATCGCGCCGGCAAACTGAGCAACTTTTTCGTCGGCGTGGCCAATATCCCTGATGAAAACAAAAAAGTCAGCCGCGGCAACGAAAAAGTCATCAAGTCTACTTTCTAATACGCGCAATTTTACTGGGACATGGACCGCAAGATTGACTACTTCTCGTTGAAACCCTTGTTGAAAAACGTCATGTTCCAGAAAGAATTGGGGACCTATCTGGACAAAATCGGCCGGGTAGCCGCGCTGGTGGACTTCCTGGTCAATGAAACCCACAACGGGGCGCTGCGTGAAAAACTGCAAAAAGCGGCCTTCCATTGCAAGAACGACCTGCTGACCAAGATGGTCCGGGAATTTCCGTCGCTGCAGGGAATCATGGGTGGCCTTTACCTGAAGGAAGCCGGGGAGGATCCCGTGGTTTGGAAGGCGATTTACGGTCATTACCTGCCGCGCGGCCTGGCTGACGAGAAGCTGGACGACCTCGGCGCGGGCATCCTCTCCATCGCCGACCGCATCGATAATATCGCCGGCTTTGTCGGCAAGGGGATCAAAATTTCCAGTTCCAAGGACCCGTACGGGATTCGCCGTGACGCCAACGCGATCATCAAGATCATCGTCGATTTCAAACTGGCCGTGGACCTCGCCCCGCTGATCCGACTGGCCGTGCTTAATTTCGCCAAAAAAGATGCCGATCTGCGGCGGGATTGCGATGCGATCAACGAACTTTTCATCTCCAGGCTGGAGAATTCCCTGAAGGATTACTGGCACCTCCGCTATGATATCGTCAACGCCGTGCTGGGCAAGGATGCGCTGTCGGTCTACGATACGTTCTTGAAAGCGGAAGCGCTGGCTAAACTGGCCGCTGGCGGACTGGTCGATCAACTGGCGGCCGTGCAACGGCGTTTGAAAAACATCAGCAAGGGCATGGAACGTTGCCATTTTTCCGAGGGGCTGCTCAAGGATCATGAAGAAAAGATCCTTTCCGACATCTTCAAGGAATCGAAACCGCGCATCGACGCCCTGATCATCAAAAAAAATTACCTCCAGGCCAGTTCCGAGATCCTGGAGATGAAACCGATCATCGACCGCTTTTTCGATAAGGTTTTAGTCATGGATGAAAACGAATCCTTACGCAAGAACCGCATCGCCCTGCTGCAACGCATCGATGAATTGCTTTCCAGCGTGGCCGATTTTTCATTGCTTGTCGAACTCAAACCAGGAGAAAAAATATGAAAGAAATCCCAACTGAAAATTTGCGCAACGTCGCCTTCGTCGGCCATAGCCACAGCGGAAAGACGAGCATCGTGTCCGCGCTGCTGTACAACACCAAGATGGTCAACCGCCTGGGCAAAGTGGACCAGGGCAACACGGTCACCGATTTCGATGAGGAGGAGATCGCCCGGAAAATCTCCATTCAGTCTTCCCTGGCCTACGCCTATAAAGATAAAGTCAAGATCAACATTCTCGACACCCCGGGATTCGCCAGTTTCGTCTGGGATGCCCTGGTGGCATTGCGGGCCGTGGAAACTGGAGTGCTGGTGGTCAGCGCCCAGGAAGGCGTCCAGGTCCAAACCGAAAAGATATTCGAGGCCATGGGCGAATCCCGCCGGACGGTGATTTTCGTCGTCAACAAGATGGCCAAGGATATGGCCGATTTCGACAAGGTGCTGGACTCCCTGGCCACGGTCTTCGGCAACAACGTGGTGGCCGTGCAGATTCCCATCGGCAAGGGGGCGGAGTTCAGCGGCTTGGTGGACATCATCGGGATGAAAGCCTACCAGTTCGGCGGAGATGAAAAGGGGGAAAGCAAGGAAATCCCCATCCCCGAGGCGCTCAAGGAAGAGGTCTCCCTGCGCCGCGAAGCGCTGCTGGAAAAGATCGCCGAAAACGACGAAAAACTCATGGATAAATATTTTGCCAATGGCAATTTGACCCCCGAAGAAATCAGCCAGGGTCTGAAAGGCGCCTTGCTGCAGCGCAATATTTTCCCGGTGCTGGCCTGCGACGCCGTCGGCAACCGCGGCGTCCAGCAGTTGCTGGATTTTATCGTTGCTTTTTCCCCGGCACCGAACGATTTCGCCCCGCCGGCTGCGAAAAACGGGACCGAGCTCAAAGCCGATGCGAACGGCCCTTTCGCCGCCCTGGTTTTCAAGACCATCTCCGATCCGTTCACCGGCAAGGTATCGCTGATCCGGGTTTTTTCCGGGACGTTCAAGCCCGATACTTTTTATTTCAATTCGACCAAGGAAGCCGAGGAGCGGATCGCCGGCTTGTTCCTGTTGCAAGGCAAGACCCAGGAATCGGCGGGTGAAGTCAAGGCCGGGGATATCGTGGCCGTGGCCAAACTGAAGGAAACGCAAACCGGGGATTCGCTGTCCAGCAAGACCGACAAGATCAGGCTTCCGGAAATCACCTTCTCCGCGCCGTCCATTTCGTTCGCCATCGAACCCAAGGCCCGGGCCGATGAAGGCAAGATCTCAACGGCCCTGCAACGCATCATGGAAGAGGACCCTACGCTGAAGATGCTGCGTGATCCGCAGACCAAGGAGCTGGTCATCTCCGGCAACGGGCAATTGCATGTCGAACTGGTGGCCAATAAATTGAAGCGCAAGTACGGCGTGGAAGTGACGATGAAGCCGCCGAAGATCGCCTACCGTGAAACCGTGTTGGGCAAATCTGATGTCGAAAAGAAGTACAAGAAGCAGAGCGGCGGCCGCGGCCAGTACGGCCATGTCCTGATCCGCATGGAACCGCTCCCGCGCGGCACCGATTTCGAATTCGTCAATTCACTGGTTGGCATGTCCATCCCTCGCAACTTCGTGCCGGCTATTGAGAAGGGGATTGTTGAAGCCAAGAATTTCGGCGTGCTGGCGGGATATCCGGTGGTCGATTTCAGGGTCGAACTGTATGACGGCAGCCACCATGAAGTCGATTCCTCGGACATGGCTTTCAAGATGGCTTCTTCCATGGCTTTCAAGATGGCCATGAAGGCCGCCAAGCCCACCATCCTGGAACCGGTCATGAAGGTGGAAGTAATCATCCCCGAGGAGTTCATGGGGGAAATCAACGGCAACCTGAGCGGCCGGCGCGGTCGAATCCAGGGAATGGAAACCAAGGGCAAAAACCACGTGGTCAAGGCCTCGGTACCCATGTCGGAAATGCTCGATTTTGAGCCGACGCTGACGTCGATCACCGGCGGCCGCGGCAGCTTTTTCATGGAATTCTCGCATTATGAGGATGTGCCGGGGCACCTGCAGAAAAAGATCATTGCCGAAGCGGTCAAGGAAGGCCGGGTCAAGGAAGAGGAAGAGTAGGACTGTTCGTTTAAAGGTCTTCGGGATCGGAAGGCCCATCGTCCTTTTCATCGGGCGGCATGGGCGGGGGAAAGTCACCCCGGTATCCGCTGCGCCCGTGCATTTTGTCGCGCATCCGTTCCGGGATATCCTTTTTCAATTTTTCGATTTTTTGGATCTGTTCCGGCGTCAGTGTGTCGCGCAGGTCGAGCAGGTAATTGAGGTGGTCGACCTGCAAATCGGTCTTCAATTTGCCCATGGCGCGGGCCATGTCCTCCATCGCGCGGCGGTCGATGCGGTTGTTTTTGAGCAGAGCGGCGAATTTCAGTTCCAGCACCTTTATGTCCGAGCCGCGGCGGATTGCGGCTTCCTCATTGGCCAGCATCATATTTTCGATTTTCTGTTCCTGGGCCGGAGTCAGTCCGATTTCGTTTTTCAAACGCAGGATGAAGCGAGCTTCGAAAAGGTTATTTTCAGCCATGTACAAACCGAATCTCAGGTTGGGCAGAATACTGGGCCAAATTTTTTTATGCGCCTGGGCTTGGATGGATACGCTCAGCATGATCATCAGCATCAGTAAAAAAATTGTTTTTTTATTCATCGAGTCCTCCTTTTTCTCGGGTTGGCGTTAAAAAGAACCAGTTGCGGCTCAGGCGGTAAAGCAGGTTGAGCCGCTGGCTGGGTTCGAGAATTTCATTGATTTTCAGCAGGGCGGCGAGAAAATCCCGGTTCAGCTGGTTCTCCAGCAGATTCAGCTCGTCAGCCAGGTTGTTGACCTTCTGCGCAGCGCAGGCGGGATTACCCAGTTCTTCTACGATTTCCACCCGCTTGTCCCGGATGTCTTCCTTGGCAAGCAAGGAATTGATCTTGAACTTGTGGATGATTTCGCGCACCTGCATCTCCTGCCCTGAAGACAGGCGGAAATCATTTTTCATTTCCAGCCGAGGCCGGACAACGCTTTTTTTGGGCCACGTCCTTTTGTAAACTAATGCGGCCAGAAAAGCCAGGTTCAATGCCAGCGAGAGGGCCAGTAAAAAGGGCAGCCAGCGGTTATTTTTCATGAGCGCCCCCACTGCATAATTCCAACGTGCTGTCCTGGATGGCCAGCAGCCCCAGTCCCTGGTTCTCCGCCAGTACGGCACTGAAGGTCATGGCTGTTTTCGGGGCTGTCGCGGCCTGGCCGTTGGCCGTGCCGGTCTGGCGCTGGCCGTTGGCCGACATTTCCAGCATAAAGCCGCTGATGAATATCAGCAGCAAGGCGAGCGTATAGGCCAACGAGGGCAGCCAGCGGTATCTCTTTTCGGGTTGGTCGCGCAAGGAGGCCATGACCCGTGAGGAAAAACCCGGAATCGGGGCCGGCGCGGTCAGACGGCGGAGGCCGGCGACCAGGGTCTGATAACCCTCCCATTCGGACTGGCAGGCGGCGCAAGCCCCCAGGTGACGCTCCAGTTCGCGTGACTGTGAAACAGTCAGCTCCCCATCCTGGTAAGCGCTAAGCCGCGACCGTACTTTTTCGCAATTCATTTTTTCCTCGCATGGTAAACAAAGACGGAGTTTTTTTCTTGCATGGCGATATTTTTTTTCAGCCGGCTTTTGGCCCGCGAGATCAGGGTCTCGATCTTGGGAATCGACCAGCCGCTGATCTCCTGGATTTGTTTATAGGAAAACTCCAGATATATTTTAAGGATCAAGGCGATGCGCTGCTCTTCGGGCAGGCTACGCAGGTTTTGGTTGATCCTTTCATCCCTCTCTGCTTGCTCGGGATCAACAGGCTGAACCGGAGCCTGTATGAATGGGGGCTGGCTGAATTCCTGGCCCAGCAGGCGGGAAAAAAAAACGGTGCGTTTCTGGCGGTTGAGCCAGTTCAAGGTCATGTTTTTGGCTATCTTAAAAATGAAAGCCGAGAAATTGTTTTGTTTTTTGTAATAGGGGAGGTTCTGGAAAATTTTTATAAAAACGTCCTGGGCAATGCTCTGGGCCTCATCGCGATCGGCGATCATGCTGTTGATAAATTTGATAATTTTCCCGCTGTAGCGGTTGATCAGGATCTCGAAATCGTCCCTGCGGCCGTCCAGCACCGCGGTGATAATCTCGTCATCGTTCAGCGATTCACTGGCCATGATTCATTATAACAGCCGGGAGTGATTTTTCTTGCACCACCAGGACGCTCAACCTTTTGCAACGTCGGCCAGGGAGGCAAGGACGGCACTGGCGGCCAGAAGGTCGTCGACGATGTAATCGGGCCGCCGTCCGTGGCCCGGCCAGGAAATTTCGCTGCTCCGGCCCTGGCCGGTGCGCACCAGCATGGTTTTGCAGCCGGCCCTTTGCCCGGCCAGGATATCGTCGGTCTTGTCGCCGATCATGAAGCAGGCGGAAAGATCGAGTTCAAAGTCGCGGGCGGCCTGGAGCAGCATCCCCGGCGCCGGTTTTCGCAGCCGACTATTCCGGCGGTAGCGGCTGACCACGCCATCGGGCAAAAAAGGGCAATAATAAAAGGCGGCGATAGCGGCGTTCTCTTTTTTAAAATGATCCTGCAATTCCCGGTGCAGGAGCTCGATTTCCTCCGCGCGGCAGATGCCCCGGGCCACGGACGACTGGTTGCTGACCACGATGACCAGGTAGCCGGCCTCATTCATCGCCCGCGGATCAAGGTGCCATCGCGGTCAAGGAATACGGCTTTCCGGCTTTGCTTTTGCCCGCGAGGCAGACAAATCCCATCCTCCCGCTGCGTGGTAGGATGATTTGTGCTGCCATCGCGGTCAAGGAATACGGCTTTCCGCATTTTATTTCCCATCAGTCCTGGGCAGGTTCCATAATGCTTCGGCTGCTGCCAAAACTTCTGCGCTGGTCACGGCGGTCATGCAGCGATGATCGCTCGGGCATTCCCGGTAGCGGCAGGGAGCGCAATCGGCGCCATGATAAAGCAGCCGGCACGGCCCAGCCAGCGGCGGGGTTTTTTGATGCTCCGTCGGCCCGAAGATCGCCAGCAACGGGATCCCCAGACTGGAAGCGATATGCATCAACCCGGAGTCGTTGCAGATGACCAGCCGGCAGCTGGCGATGAGGATGATGGTTTCACGCAGGCTCAGGCGACCGGCCAGATCGTGAACACTCCCGGGCAGGCCTTCGGCGATGGCGTTTACTTTTTCTTTTTCGCCCGGGCTGCCCAGCAATAAAATTTCTATGGCCGGGTGGGACTCCTGCCAGGCGCGGATCACGGCCTGGAAGCGCTCCGGCAGCCAGGTCTTGGCGCTGCCGTAAGCCGCAGCCGGTGCGATCGCCATCCGCTCATGGCCGGCATTGATTCCCATGCCGGACATGATGCCGGTCGCCCGGGATTTTTCCTCGGCGGATAGCACCAAGCCGGCGGAGAAAGGGCGCGTTGTTTTTTGTCCGGCCAGATGTTCGATGATCCGCAAATAGTGGAATTGGTGGTGTTCACGATCATCGCGGCTGGGGGTTTTCCCGGCCAGGAGCCAGCCGCGCCCGTCCCGGTCATAACCGCTGAGGTTGCCAATGCGCGCCAGACGGAAAAAAAGGGCCGATGAGAAGGAATTGGTAAACAGGATGCCGCGCTCAAAACGTTTTTCCCTGAAGCGCCGCAAATGGTCCAGATAGCTTCCGGCCGTCCAACGGTCGGGGATGGCCATGATCTCGTCAATTTCGGCGACATTCAGAAACAGGTCGGCCAGGTAGTGCTTGACGCACAGGGTCAACTTGTCAGCGGGAAAAAATTCTTTGAAGGCCCGGAGCGCGGGCAAACTCATGATGCCGTCCCCGATCCAGTTGGGCGCGCGGATGACGGTGTTCATTCAAGAACGGTCGATCAGGATTCAGGTTGCGGCTGATCCCCTTCTTCCCCGGCTTCGCATTCTTCAACCAATTCACTTTCGTTTGCAGCTACCGCTTCGGCTCCGAGTTCCTGGTTTTCTTCGTCCAATAAGGTTTGATCCTGGTTGAGAATGTCAAAATCTATTTTCCCTTGTTTGAATTCCTCCATGGCGATGGTCAGGACATTTTCGGCTTTAATATCGACTTTTTTTTTGGCTCCGCCGATGAGTTGCTTGGCCCGCCGGGCGACCAGTATGGCCAGCCTGAACTTGCTGTCTATGCCGTTCGTATTGTACACATCTTCCTCCGTGATAAAAAAGTATAGCAGAATTCGGGTTGGTGCGCAAGAGCCCGGCCGCCGGCTCGATTCACCTCTTGACTTATGTGGCTTTTTGTTATACTCCCATGGGGGAGACGAGCGTGGCCAGAATATTGAACGGCATTGATGCCCTGCCGCAGACATTCAAAAAAATTGTCGGCTGCAAGTCTGTTGCCCTGATCAGCGGAAGCGCAACCGTTGACGCTAGCGGCCGTCCGGTTTACCAGGTCGTGCGGCAGTTGGCCGGCAAAGGTCTGCGGGCCATATGGTCGCTGCAGCATGGATTTTTTGTCGACCGGCAGGACAACATGGTCCTGTCTCCCTCACACGACTGGCCGGAAATGTCCCTGCCCGTCCGCAGTCTGTACGGGGAGTCCCTGCTGCCGGAAGACAGCTGGCTAGATGGCCTGGATGCTGTTCTGATCGACGTGTTTGACGTCGGCACGCGGGTATACACGTTTATCAACCACCTGGTGATGCTCATGCGCTGGCTGAGCGGCCGTGGCGTTGAGGTGATCGTCCTTGACCGGTGCAATCCGCTCAACGGCCTCGTTCGCGAAGGCTCTGTCTGCCGGCCAGACTATTTCAGCATCGTCGGCCAATTGCCGGTTCCCATGCGCCACTCGTTGAGTGTCGGCGAATATCTGTCCTATGCCCAGAGTTATTACTTCCTGGATCTGCAGCTGACCGTGGTCAAGGTCCGGAACTGGCGGCGCCGGGATTTTTGGGACGGCATCTGGACCTACCCGTCGCCCAACCTGCCCGCGCTGGCCGCCGCCCTGGTCTATCCCGGTGCCGTCATGCTCGAAGGAACCAACCTATCCGAAGGGCGGGGCACGACCCGGCCGTTCGAGTTCGTCGGCAGCCCCTTCCTCGATCATTCCCGGCTGTGCGCGGAGATGGAACGGCTGCGGCTGCCCGGAGTTTCGTTCATCCCGGTTTTTTTCAAACCTGAGTTTTCCAAGTTCGCTGGCCAGGTCTGCCGCGGACTCCAGGTCCAGGTGCGGAACCGGTCGAACTGTCGCAGCTTCGCCGTTTACTATGACCTGATTCGACTGGCCAGGCAATTGCATCCCGACGATTTTCGCTGGCAGGCACCGCCTTACGAGTTCGAATTCGAGCGACCGCCCATCGACATGATCTGCGGCTCGGGCCTGATCCGCATGGCCATCGAAAAGAATGTTCCCTCTGCCGGGATCCGCGCCGAAATTGAGGCTGAGATCGCCGCTTACGCCGAAGTGGTCCGCCCGTTTCTCCTCTACCCATGATCACCATCCCTTTCACCGCCATCGCCAACGCCGTCAATTTCAAAAAGATCAGCGCTTGCCTCCATGACGACGGGGTGATCGCCTATCCTACCGATACCCTGTACGGGCTGGGCGGAAATTTCTATTCCGTAGCCTTGCTGGAGAAGATCGATCGTTTGAAAAACCGGGGCGATCAGCCTTATTCTGTTGTCGTAAGCTCGCTGGCCATGCTGGAAGCCTTGGCAACGGATATCCCCAACCTGTTCCGGCGGAGCTTGAGCGGACTGCTGCCCGGAAAATTCACCTTTTTGTTCGCGGCCAACCCGGCCGTGGATCGCCGGCTTTTAAAAAACAGCAGCCTGATCGGCATCCGCATTCCCGGCTTGCCGCCGTTGCTGCAAATGATCGAAAAGCTGGCCATGCCCCTGGTCAGCACATCGGTCAACCGCCGGGGCGAAATGCCGCTGAACGATCCGGCGGAAATCGCCGCGGCTTTCCCGGGCATCGATCTCCTTCTCGACAATGGGGTTCTGCCGCCATCCCGGGGTTCGACAATCGTCGACCTGAAAGTGTCGCCGCCACGCCTTGTCCGGGCCGGCGATGACGCGGAGAAGTTCAAAGCTCTAATGGCTTGGGCTTAGAAACTTATACAACCCAATATTAGGATTGCTATTTGAAAACATAAGTAGCTGGCTCCTGGGTCAGGCAGCCCCGGCACAATGATGGTTGACATTGCGGATGGTTATCATTTAAAATGCGGCCATGGGTGACGCATGGCTTTAAATTTTCGCCGGTATCTGCGCTTGCTGCCTTTCTTCAAGAAACTGGATGATGAGCGAACAAGGCGGCTAGCGGAGCTTAAGAATGAGCGGGCAAGGCTGCAAGCGGAATTCCTGCGCCTGAAGGCCAACCAGGATGAATGGACGCGCTTCGTGCCGCCGGGACATTTTTGCTCCCCGATTCCATCGCGCACAGAAATCGCCGAGGCGTTCGCACGCGGAGATCTGGGGCCGCCGTTTCCCGCTGTGGATCTCAACGAGGCCGGACAATTCGCGCGTCTCGAGCGTTTCGCCTCGTACTATCCCGACCAGCCCTTTCCGGAGATACAGGTCCCGGGGCGACGGTTTTATTTGGATAATCCATCCTACGGACACCACGATGCGATCATGCTCTACTGCATGCTGCGCGAGGCTCAGCCGCGGCGCGTGATCGAGGTGGGCTCCGGCTTCAGTTCGGCGGCGATGCTCGACGTGGGCGAGTTGGTGCTGGGGAAAAAGGTCGAGTTCACCTTCATCGATCCCGACATGTCGCGGCTGCGAACGTTGCTGCGCGCGGACGATCACACCCGCTGCACCCTCATTGAGAAACGGGTGCAGGAAGTGCCGATCGACAGGTTTGCGGCGCTGGCCGAGAATGACGTACTCTTTATCGACTCGTCGCACGTCAGCAAGATTGGCAGCGACGTCAACCGCCTTTATTTCAACGTGCTGCCGGCGCTGGCGCCCGGCGTGCTGATCCACATTCACGATATCGCCTGGAATCTCGAGTATCCGCTCGAATGGCTCGAGGAAGGCCGGGCTTGGAACGAGCAATACCTGCTGCGCGCGTTCCTGATGAACAACTCCACCTATCGCATCGAGCTTTTCAGCGCTTGGCTCGGGCGCATGAAGCACGAATTCATGAGCGCGCGGATGCCCATGTGCGCCCGCGGGGGCGGCGGGCAGATCTGGCTGCGCAAGTTGGAAAAAAAAAGAGGTTGAAGGGTGAAAAATCTTAAGGGAAGCAAAACCGCCGAGAACTTGATGAAGGCTTTCGCCGGCGAATCGCAGGCGCGCATGCGTTATACCTATTACGCCAAGACGGCCGGCAAGGAGGGCTTCAAACAGATAGAGGAAATTTTCCTGGAGACGGCCGAGAACGAACGCATGCACGCCAAGCTGTTCTACAAGCACCTGGTCAAAGTCATGAACGGCGAAGTAGTGAACATCCAAGCCGCCTATCCCGTTGGCCTAGACACGACGGCCAAGAACCTGGAGTACGCCGCCAACGGCGAGAATGAAGAATGGTCCAGCTTGTATTCCGGATTCGCCCGCACCGCCGAAGAGGAAGGCTTCGCCGACGTCGCCCGCACCTTCAGGGGCATCGCCACGGTGGAGAAAAGGCACGAAGCCCGCTACCGTAAACTGCTCGCCAACGTCAAAAGCGGGGAGGTGTTCAAGAAGGGGCACAAAGTACTGTGGAAATGCCGGAAATGCGGCTTCATTTTCGCGGGCACGGAAGTCCCTGACAAATGTCCGCTCTGCGAGCATCCCCGGGATTATTTCGAAGTCTTCGTCGAGAATTATTAAACACAGGGAGAACAACCATGAAAAAAATGGATTTGTCCGGATATGAGCTGGCCGACCTGCTCCTGGCCGCCTTGAAAAGCGAGATCAGCAGTCATGACGTCTATGCCCGGCTGGCGCAGAAGGTGCAGAACGCTTTTTTGCGCGAGCGGCTGAATTTTCTCGCCCTGGAGGAAGATAAGCACCGCCAGGCGTTGGAGGGAATTTTCCGCCAGCGGTTTCCCGGCCGCGAAATCGTCATCCCCGCCCAGCCGGTGGTGCCGCTGCCGGAAATTCTTTTCCGGGACGAACAGGTCCCGCTCAGCGCCGTATTCGCCCAGGCCATGAAAGCCGAGCGGGCCGCCCACGATTTTTACCTGCAATTGGCCGAACGCTTCGGCGACGACGTGGAGAAGAAGAACCTGCTCATTTATTTCTCGATGATGGAAATGGGCCATTATAAACTGCTCGATTTGGAAAAAAGCAATCTGGAACGTCTGGAAGAATTCGGGCAGGAACAGGAGTTGATCCACGTCGGTCCTTAGTATACCCGATGAGGGTGCCCTTAGAGTCCCTGATGAAGGGGCCCTTAGAGTCCCTGATGAAGGGGCTCCTGAACCAGCGAGCCCGGACGCAGGCTCCTCCCGGGTTTTCATCGCCCGCACGCTTCTTTTCCAGTTGACATAACCCCGGTAATAGGTTATATAATTGAAAATTATGTTATTCAATTCCATTGATTTCTGGGGATTTTTCGCCGTTATTTTCACGCTCTATTTTTTCGTGCCGCAAAAGTTCAAATGGCTCTTCCTGCTGCTGGCCAGCTATTTTTTTTACGGTTATTGGAAAAAGGAGTATTTGCTGCTGCTGGCTTTTCCCACTCTGGTGACATATGTCGCCGCTCGGGGCATGGACGCGGCGCGTTCACCCGGGCGGAGGAAGCTGTTTTTCTGGTCGGGATTGACGGTTTCCCTGGGACTGCTTTTTGTCTTCAAGTATCTGGGCTTGTTCTGGCAGACCCTCCTGGATCTGATCGGCTATCTGCGGCACGAGCCGATGAAGTCTTCGCTGCACATCCTGCTACCGATCGGGATTTCCTTTTTTACCTTCAGGATGCTCAGCTATCTGATCGATGTCTATCTCCGGCGCATCCCCGCCGAGAAACATCTCGGCATCTACGCCTTGTACGTGTCGTTTTTCCCGCAGCTGTTGGCCGGGCCCATCGACCGGGCCGCGCACCTGATCCCGCAATTGAAAAGCCCGGTCCATTTTGACTGGGACAGGATCACGTCGGGTTTCCGCTTGATCGTCTGGGGCCTGTTTAAAAAAATGGTCATCGCCGACCGGATGATTTTTTTCGTGACCCACGTGTTTCGCAGTCCCGAAGGCCAGAGGCTCTACCTGGTTTTTGCCGCTTACTTCTACGCCTTTCAGATCTATTGCGATTTCTCCGGCTACAGTGACATGGCGATCGGCGTCAGCCGCATCCTCGGCTTTACTTCGCAGAAGAATTTCGACTTTCCCTACTTTTCCAGAAGCGTCAGCGAGTTCTGGAACCGCTGGCATATATCGCTCTCCAGCTGGTTGCGGGACTATCTGTTCCTGCCTCTGGCCTACGCCACCATGAGGCGGATCAAGGGCGCTGAACTTCTGGCCGTCAAGGCTGAAACATGGGGTTATTTCGTCGGCATTTTTCTGACCATGCTGCTGGGCGGGCTTTGGCATGGAGCCGGCTGGACATTTGTCATTTGGGGCGCCCTGTATGGTGTCTACATGACGTTTGCTTACGCCAGCAAGCGGCTGCGAAAAAAAATTGTCAAAAAAACCGGTTTGCAGCGCCTGCCGCGGCTCCATGCCGCCTGGAGCATCTTCGTGACCTTCAACCTGGTTTCCTTCGCCTGGATCTTTTTCCGCGCTCCCTCTTTTCCCGCCGCCTTGACTGCCATCGGTCAGATAGAATTCCGCTTCCCGGATGACGAGAGCATTCATCTGCTTTTCAACCTGCTCCTGCTGCTGCCTTTTGTGCTCATTGAATTTTTTTACAAGAACAGCGGTGGCAGCGGCCCCATCGTGTTTTGGCAGCGTTTTCCCAAACTTGTTAAAATGGCGTTTTTTGCTCTTTTCTGCTGCCTGTTGCTCGTATTCGCCATGGACGCAACCAATGAATTCATTTACATGCAATTTTAAAAAGCAGTTCCTGAAGGCGGCTGGCGAGCTGCTCGGCTTCATCCTGCTGCTTTTTTTGTTCGACCGCCTGGTGTTTATGTTGATCCAGCGGGCGGAATCAGCTTATTACCAGCAAAATACCATCTACTCGCTGAAAGACAAGTTCGCCATGGCCAGCAAGATAGGCGACTACCAGATCTTGATTTTCGGCACCTCGCGCACCTATGACGGCATCCATCCCCTGTACATCCGCAACCAGCTGGGGATCAAGGCATTCAAGGAGGCATTCGTCGGCAAGGGGCCGATGTACAATTATTATTTCTACCAGGAATACAAGAAGCAGATGGGCATTCCGCGCGTGGTGATCTATGGGGTCGATTATTTCATGTACAATATCACGACGTGGCGGAGCTGGATGCAAAGGTTCGACCCGGACATAATCGACGCTCTTTATTACAATCGCGGCGTATCCATGCTGTTGGCCAACAAAGGCAAGATCGACAACCTGCTCAACACTTTTTTGAACACCATGCAAAAAGATCTCAGCCGGGTCGAACACACACAGATCGAACATGATTGCACCCTGATGGGAAATTACTTGGGCCAGACCATCAGCGGGGACGTGGTCACCCAGAAACCGCCTCAATATAACAAAGTCTTTTTCTTTCGATACCCCGGCCGGGAAGGCGTTTATTTCTCCCGCTTGCTGGAGGAATTGCATCGCGACAAGGTGACCGTCCTGCTGGTATCCCTGCCCGACTACATAGGCACCTATTGGACCAATAAATTCCATCGCCAATACCTGCGCGCTTTCCGCTATTACCAGAGAAAGTACGCCAACGTTCATTTCCTGAATTACAACAGCATCAAAAAGTTCGATCTGAAGAATCCCGAGTACTTCATCAACGGCGGCTGGGGCAGAACCAACTCCCATCTTTCCCAGGCCGGGGCCGAAGTCCTAAACCGCTTGTTCATCGAAGATCTCCGCAAGGTTCTGCCCGAACATGAAATGCAAAAGTCTCACTAAGCATCCTACCCGGCTCCTGGCCGTCGGGGTTCTGCTCATCCTGCTTGCGGCGATATTCTTCTCGCTGCGTTATGCCAAAGGGGCCGATCGCCAGAAAGCCGCCAATCCGGCCATCGACGGCAGGAATCTGGCCTACTTCGATTTTGACGAGAACAACCAAAAAAGATTGGCCATCCAGTGCCTGGAATCGTTGCGGCTGAGCAACGAGCGGCTGCTGATGAAGAGCATCACCGCGACGTTCTTCAAGACCGCCAGGTTGGAAAATGATATCCAAGTGAGTGGCGATTCGGGGATCGTCAGCCGTAATTTCTACGATTTTGAAATTCGCGGCCGGGCTCGCATTTTTTCAAGTGATTTCACCCTGGATGGCCCGAGCTTCAATCTGAAAAACCGGGAGCTGCTTTCGAGCCGGGAAAACGTCGATTTCAAGCTGAAGGATATCAGCGGCCGGGCCGCCGCCGGAATGGAATATTATATCAACCTGCCGGTGTTGAAACTGTTTCAATGCCAGGGCACCATGATCCGGGACGGGCAGCCTTATGATTTCCAAACCCAGATGTTCTGGGTGATAAAAAAAGATAACTTGATGGTTTTAGAGAAAAAAAGTGAGCTGAGCGGTGCCGGAGCGACTGCCAGGAGCGATTGGATGTCGCTGCAATTCGATACGGGTTTTGTTCATCTGCAGTCCGTGACCAATGTTGGCAATTGCTTTTTCAGCCTGAAGGAGGAGGGGGAAAATGGCCGCACGCAAAGCAAAGAAATCGCCGCTGATTTTATTGGCATAGACTATGATTCCAAAGGCCGTCTACGGCAGATAACGGTTCATGGCGCCGGGAAAATAAACCTGCAGGATCAAAAAAACAATGGCCAGATCGCATCCGAAGTCACCAAGATTTTTTTACGCAGCGAAAACCAGACCCTGGATACGGTGCAGACCCTGACCCGGGGGACGTTAACCAGCCGCGGACGGGACAACATCACCGTCAGCGGAGACTTTTTGTCAGCCTTTTATTCCCAGGACGGCCTCCTGGTTGAAATGAAAGCCAAAAAAAACTGTGAGTTCAGCGCCGAAGGGTTCCAGGGCACTGCGGAGGCGCTCAATTATGATGCCGCCCTTTTTCTGATCGATGTCACCGGCAGAGATGCGACCATTATCAATAAAAAAAACAGCTTCAATTCCAGTCATTTTAAGATCCATTCCAGGCAGCGGCGACTGAATGCAGAGAAAAATGTCAAGGCGACGATCATGCCCGGGGAAAAAAGCGTGCTTTTGTCAAGCAAGCCCTTGTTCATCACCGCTGATGCCCTGGAGATTACTGACGGGGGAAATAGCATACGTTTCCGGGATAAGCTCAAGCTATTCCAGGATGACATTGAGCTGCACGCCGGCGAAATGTTTTTAGACAATTTGACCAACCGCATGACCTGCAATGGCGACGTGCAGCTGAAATTCTTCAGCGAGAACGAGCTGGTGGAGTTGCGGGGTCAGACAATTGTTTTCAATCACGAGGAGCGCAAGGCCGTCATTACCGGCAACGCCAGCTTCAACCAGGCTGGAAATGCCCTCAACGGCCGTCAGATCGAATTGAGTTTCGATCGCGGCAATCAATTGGAAAATATCTCGGCCAGGGACAATGTGACTTTCAGCAAGGAGAACCTGTCCGGAAGATCGGGGCTGTTGCAATGGCCGTACCGCAAAAAAATCATCTGGTTCAAGAATTCCGCCCAGATCACCAGGAAGGATGCCGGTACGACCAAAGGCCGGGAATTGCTCTTGAATTTGAACTCGAATGAAATTACGGTCTCAAGCCAGCAGGAGCGGGCCGAGACCATCATCCATCCCGACCGGCCATAGGCGGGTGCCCGGGGCGGGCGTTCACTTGATTTTTTGTTGCATTTTGATTATGATGGCCCCTGAAGGCAAAGGATCATAAAAAAAAGAAATGAAGGTGAAGAAAATACGGGTAGTCGTTGATGAAGCTTGCATCTGTAAGTGGCTGACCGGCAACCGTTTTGGGGAGCAAAAATGAAAAAAAACATGCTACTGATCCTCTGGCTGGGTCTGGCGTCCCTCCTGCCGGCGATGGAATTCATGAAACTGTCCGAGATCAAGCCCGGGATGGAAGGTGAAGGCAAGACCATTTTCAAGGGCAGCACCATTGAAACGTTCAAGTTCAAGGTGCTGGGGATACTCGACAAGTTCGTTTCCGACAAGAACATGATCGTGGCCGAGCTTTTCGCTCCGGAACTGCTCGATGGCGGCGTCATCGAGGGCATGAGCGGCAGCCCGGCCTATATAGACGGAAAACTCATAGGTTCCGTGTCCTACGGCCTGAGCAATTTTTCCAGAAAACCGATCGCCGGCATCACGCCGATCGAAGACATTCTGCAGACTTCGGCCTACAGCGCTCCCACCGCTAGCGTGGAAATTTCCGACATCAAGATCGATTTCAGCAAGGAAAACGTCAAGCGCGTGGCCGAGGCGATCCGCAACCAGCTGCTCAGCCGCATGAATTCGTCTCCGGTCAGGGACATGCTGCCGATCAAGCTTTTTTCCAGCAGCCGGGGCTTGCGCCCGGAAGCGGTCGCGATGCTCCAGGATGTGTTCGTGCCGCTGCAGGATCACAGCATCGGCAAGGACGTCGGCAAGAAAAAGCTCAACGAGGAGTTGTTCACCGTACGCCCGGCCGACGCCGTTTCCATTCCCCTGATCCGCGGCGACGCCATGTACGCCGCGACCGGCACGGTGACCCATGTCGACGGCAAGAAAGCGTATATTTTCGGCCATCCGTTTTTCAACCTCGGCACGGTCGATTTCCCCCTGCACCGGGCGGAGATCATTTCCGTCGTCCCTTCCTACGAAAGATCCTTCAAGCTGGCGGTGACCCGGAACATGGTCGGCGCCGTCCAGCAGGACCGTTTTTCCGGCGTTCAAGCCGAGCTGGGCAAGACGCCCTACATGATCCCGTTGAAGATATTTTTGAAAAACCGCAACAAGGTATTCAACCTGGAACTGGTCAGCCATCCGCTGCTGACACCGGCGCTCACCTACATGTCGCTGCTGAGCGCCCTGCTGGCCGAGTACCAAGAATACGGCTTCCAGTCCATCACCGTGAGCGGAAAGATTTTTATTGAAAATGAGGACAACGTGGTCCTCAACGATCTTTTCAGCGGCACGGCCGCCTTTGATGAATTTTCCACATTGGTGATGACCATCAATTATTTTTTGATGAACAGCAAGGAGAAAAACGTAAAAATCCAAAAAATGGATTTTGAAATCAGCGGCCGGGAGACCATCAAGAAAGCCGAGTTGGAAAATGTCCTGGTCGACAAGAACGCCTACCTGCCGGAAGAGCCGATCGCGATTCGCATGTTCCTGAAAAATGAAAAAGGCGATAATTTCGAAGAGCAGGTCTCCATCAAAACTCCAAGCCTGAAGCCGGGATCGATTTTTTACCTGATGGCCGCCGATGCCGTGGAAGTGACCGAGTTTGATACCAAGTTCATCAAAACAGTTTATTTCCCGAACAAGCTGAATGCCCTGATCCGGGCCATCAACAATATCCGTAAGAATAACCGCATTTACCTGAAAATCTTCGTCCCGGCGCAGGGGATTTTCATCAATGGCTTCGAGTATCCTTACCTGCCGTCCAGCATGAGCAATGTCCTGTTCTTCAATTCCATTTCCAAGGATCAGGCCAACATGCAAATATCGACCATCGCCGAATACCAGTATGAGATCCCCACCGTCGTCAGCGGGAAAAAGATTTTCAAATTAACCGTCAAAGAGAGGAAAAATGAATCATAAAGCGCTCGCTCTTTTGGTCATCAGCACCTTGGGAATCGGACTGGAAGCGGCCAAGGTTAAGCAGTTCAACAAGCAGGAATTCAATAATTTCCAAAAGGGAAATTTTCAAAATGTCAGCGTGGACAGCGAGGGCAGATTGCTGCTCGGACCGAAGACGAGGAATCTGGCCGGGCCGGACGAGGAATTTTATTTTTCGGCAGCCGCGGCCAAAAACGGGGACCTGTACGTGGGAACCGGCCATAATGCCGCCGTGTACAGGATCGACGGCGCCGGGAAAAGTGAAATGATTTTCAAGGGCGAACAGCTCGACGTCTACGCCCTGCTGGTAACCGCAAATGGCGATGTGATCGCCGGCACTTCTCCCAACGGCAGGGTGTTGCGCATCGGCAAGGATAAGAAGGTGAGCGAACTCTTCAACCCCGACGAAAAATTCATCTGGGACCTGAAGGAAGACGGGATGGGCAATGTCATCTGCGCCCTGGGCAATACCGGCGCCGTGTACAGCATCCATAAAACCGGCGAAGTGGAGAATATTTTCACGGCCGAAGACTCTCACATTTCCAGTCTTTACATCGGGCCAGACAACTCCATCCTGGCCGGCAGCGGCGACCGCGGCATTCTCTATGAGATTAAAAACCGGAAGACCAAGGCCCTTTTCGACTCTCCATTGGAGGAGATCAAAGGGATCACGACCGACAATGAGGGAAACATCTATTTCGCCGCGGTAAGGAACCTCCTGACCCCGAAAGTTTCCAAGGAAATTGAAATGGGTCCGCTTTTTTCGAAAAAAGAGAGCGAGGAAGAGGAAAAGATCAAGGAAAAAAGCATCCTGTACTGCCTGCAGCCTGATGGCAGCGTAGAAGCCCTTTGGTCTTCAACGGAAGAACTCATCTATGCCCTGTATTTCGACCCCGCCGCGCAGGCGATCATCATTGGCACCGGCAATTCGGGTCGGGTGTATCGCGTGAACAAAAACGGGAGTTTTTCACAAGTTTACGAAAACGATTCGGCCCAGGTATTCAGGATCGTGGCCAACAGCAAGGGGTATGTCCTGATCGCGAATAATACGGCCGGCATCACCCAGGTGGAAAACGGCCTCAACGCCTTGGGGACGTACTATTCCGAGATTCTGGACGCCGGCATTCAATCCCGTTTCGGACGCATCGCCTGGAATGCCGAACTTGGCAAACAAACAACCGTTTCCTTTTCAGTACGGCTGGGAAATTCGGATAATCCGGACAAATCATGGACAAGCTGGTCGGCGCCGTTCAGCGATCCCGACAATTCGAGCATCAACCTGAATGGCTACCGCTTCCTGCAGACCAAGATCGTGCTCAATTCGAGCATTCCCAGCGAAACGCCGTTCCTGAACGGCTACCGGATCTATTACTTGGAAAACAATCTGAAGCCCCAGATCAGTCAGATCACCATCCGTAAAGCCGCTGAGAAGCCCCCTGTTCCCGACAGCAATCCGCCCAAGAAGTATCTGCATCTGAGCTGGCTTGCTTCGGATCCCAACCAGGACCGCTTGAATTTCAGCCTGTTCCTGCAGAAGCTTCCGGGCGGCGAGTGGGTGCGGATCCGCGACAAGATCGCGGAAGATTGGCAGTACCTCGATACCGAGCTCTTCGAAGACGGGAAATATCTCCTGAAAGTGCAGGCGAGCGACGCCCAGGACAACCCTCCGGCCGAGAGCAAGAGCGCAGTCAAAATCTCGTCTCCCTTCATCATCGATTCCACCGCGCCGGTCATGACCGGTTTTCTGGCCAACGGCGGCAGCATCAGTTTCACCGTCAGCGACGAAAGCTCGGTGCTGGCCATGGTCGTTTACTCCCTCGACGGCAAGGAATGGTTCCCCATTTTCCCCGAGGACACGGTCATCGATTCCAAAAGTGAAAAATTCAATTTCAGCCTGGCCGGAAGGAGGGATTCCCGGGTGTTGTTCATCAAGGCCAGCGATGAATTCAATAATTACAAAGTCTTTCAAAAAGCCATCTAGGAGGAACCCGTGACACAAGCGAAAAAGATTTCCACTCCCTTGACCGATGACGTGATTGCTCAATTGAAAGCCGGGGACGATGTGCTCATCAACGGGACCATTTATACCGGACGCGATGCCGCGCACAAGAAGTTGTTCGACCTGATCCAGCACGGCGAAAAACTTCCTTTCGCCTTGCAGGGGCAGATCATTTTTTACGTGGGCCCCACTCCGGCCCGGCCGGGGAAACCGATCGGATCGGCGGGGCCGACCACCAGCTATCGCATGGACGCCTTCGCCCCCAAGTTGTATGAGCTTGGCTTGAAAGCTTCGATCGGCAAGGGATCGCGCAACGCCGAAGTCAAGCAATCATTAATGAAATACAAGGCGGTCTACCTGGCCGTGACCGGCGGCGCCGCCGCTCTGGTTTCCAAGAGCATCAAGAAGGCCGACGTGATAGCCTATCCCGAACTGGGCCCCGAGGCCATCCAAAAGCTGGAAGTGGAGGATTTTCCGGCCCAGGTGATCAACGACATGTATGGGGGCGACATATACGAAGAGGGCCGCAAGCTCTACGAAAGAAAGTAGGAGTCCATTCGTGAAAATACATGAATATCAGGCCAAGGATCTTTTCCGAAGCTCCGGCGTGCCGGTGCCTGACGGAGAAGTCGCCGCCACGGCGCAAGTGGCGCTGGCCGCGGCCGAAAAACTTGGCTATCCGTGCGTTATCAAGGCGCAAGTGCATGCCGGCGGCCGGGGAAAAGCCGGGGGCATCAAGTTGGCCCGCAGCCGCCCCGAAGCGGAAAAATATGTCGGGGAAATCCTGGGCATGACGCTGGTCAACCGCCAAACCGGTCCCCAGGGCAAGCTGGTGCGAAAACTCCTGGTCGAGCAGGGATTGGACATCCGTCGCGAGCTCTATGTGGCCATCATCATTGACCGCGAAAAGGAGATGCCGGTGATCATCGCTTCCGCCCAGGGCGGGATGGAAATCGAGGCGGTAGCGCAGGAAAATCCCCAGGCGATTTATCAGGAGTATGTTCATCCGGTCACCGGGCTGGCCGACTGCCATATACGCAATCTCGCCTTCAAGCTCGGTCTGAGCAAAGTCCAGCAGAAAAATTTTTCACAATTGCTGACCCATTTGTACGAACTTTTCATGAAAACGGACATGTCGCTGGCGGAGATCAATCCCCTGATCATCACCGGCAAAGACGACGTGATCGCCTTGGACGCCAAGGTTACTTTTGATGATAACGCGCTCTTTCGCCATCCCGAAATCGCGGCCTGGCGCGATGTTTTTGAAGAAGAGCCCCTGGAGGTGGAAGCCTCGAAATATGAGCTGAACTATATCCGTTTGGACGGCAATATCGGTTGCATGGTCAATGGCGCCGGCCTGGCCATGGCCACCATGGACATTATCAAGTATTATGGCGGCGAACCGGCCAATTTCCTCGATGTCGGCGGCGCCACGTCGGCCGAGCGGGTAAAGGAAGCGTTTAAGATCCTTTTGGCAGATCCAAAGGTCAAGGCCGTGCTGGTCAATATCTTCGGCGGCATCGTGCGTACAGACCTGGTTGCCAACGGCATCGTCCACGCGGTAAGGGGGATGGATATCCGCATCCCCATCGTCATCCGCCTGGTCGGCACCAACGAAGAAGAGGGCATGAGGATTTTGCGCGAGTCGCAATTGAATTTCATTACCGAAGGCGAGCTGGCCGACGCGGTCCGCCGGGTGGTCGAGCTGGCCAAGGGAGACGGATCATGTCCATTCTAGTCGATGAAAAAACGCGGGTGATCGTCCAGGGATTCACCGGCCGCGAAGGCACTTTTCATGCCAGCCAGATGATCGAATACGGCACCCGGGTCGTGGGCGGCATCACCCCGGGAAAGGGCGGGCAGATCCACTTGGATAAACCGGTCTTCAACACGGTGGAGGAGGCGGTCAGGGAAGAGGGGGCGGAGGCTTCGATCATTTTCGTCCCGGCCCAGTTCGCCGCCGATGCCATCATCGAAGCGGCGCTGGCCGGCATCGGCCTGATCGTCTGCATCAGCGAGGGCATTCCGGTGCAGGACATGGTCAAGGTCAAGAACTTCATCCGCACCACCCGTTCGCGCCTGATCGGGCCGAATTGCCCGGGCATCATTTCTCCAGGAAAATGCAAGGTCGGGATCATGCCGTCACGGATCCATCGCCAGGGCAAAATCGGCATCATATCCCGCTCCGGCACCCTGACCTACCTGGCCGTGAACCAGATCACCAGCCAGGGTCTCGGGCAGTCCACCGGCATCGGGATCGGCGGGGATCCGCTCATCGGAACGACCTTCGTCGATGTGTTGGAAATGTTCCGCAAGGACGAGCAGACCGAGGCGGTGGTCATGATCGGCGAAATCGGCGGTTCGCTGGAAGAGCAGGCCGCCGAATACATAGGTAAAAAATTCAAGAAACCCGTGGTCGCTTTCATCGCCGGCCAAACCGCCCCGGCCGGAAGGCGCATGGGCCATGCCGGGGCGATCATTTCCGGGGGCAGGGGGACGGCGCTTGAAAAAATGGAAATTCTGAAGCGTAACGGCGTTCGCGTCGTGGAGAATCCGGCCGAGATCGGTGCCACGATCAAAAAAATAGTGGCTTGAGCATGGTCGATTTTCAATAAAACCAAGGAGGGGAGTGAACATGCAAAAGGGGAAAATAACCATTTGGAACCTGGCCTTTTTTTTGATACTGGTTTTTGCCGCAGTGCTGGCCGTCAGGTATTTTGGCACCGGAATTGAAAAGAAGCAGATCAAAAAGGAAATTTTTGATGAAATGGGCGTATTCCGCGGACCCCAGCTCACGGACGCCAAGATCAGGGAAATCATCGACCAGGTTTTAAGAAAAAGGTCCTTGGAGCCCATCGAGGTCAACACGGAATTCAAGAGCAATAGCATGATCGAATTCTCTTACAAATATGAAATCACCACCGACTACATCCTGTTCAAGCGCACGGAGATCGTCGACGTGGTTGATGGCATGGAGAACTATGGCGGATAGAAACCAGGGCGGACTTTTTTTTCTGAAGGTTTTCTGCGCGTTTTTCGCCGCGATTTTTTTTATTTTCGTACTGAAGGAACTGCGGCAAATCTTAATTCCTTTCTGTATCGCCCTGTTGTTTTATTTCATGCTGAATGGCATGGTGCGTAAAATGGTCGCCTGGAAAATTCCCAAAACTCTGATCATGATCGGCTTGCTGCTGGTCATTTTCGTCAGTCTTTACCTTCTTGGGTTGCTGATCTTCACCGGAGTTTCGTCATTTATCGACAATTTTCCGGCCTACAGCGATAAGATCACCCGGATGGCCAAAAGCCTGTCGGACTCCCTTAAGCTGCCGATCATCGACGTCAAAAAGTACATCGCCAACATCAATTGGGAAAAGACATTCGATCCCGAACAGATCACGGCAATGGTTTCGTCGACCATGGGCAGTTTCACCAGCTTCATCGGCAACTTGCTGCTGGTTCTCCTGCTGCTGCTGTTCATGCTGGGCGAAAAAATCCCGATGGTCACCCGCGTCATCAAGACGCTGTCCAGGGAGCGGGGAGAAGAATTGCAGCGCATCGAGACCGCCATCAACGCCCGCGTCCAGCACTACCTGTTCGTCAAGACCCTGATGAGCCTGCTCACGGCGGCGCTGGCCGCCCTGATCCTGTTGGTGGGCCGAGTGGATTTCGTCATTTTCTGTTCCCTGCTGATCTTTTTCCTGAATTATATCCCGACCGTCGGGTCGCTGATCGGGACCTTCTTCCCGGTTATGTTCACTTTTCTCAAATACGGCTTCTGCCTGCGCCTGGTGGTGATCACGGCCGGGCTGATGGTCATGAATTTCGTGATGGGCAATTTCTTCGAGCCGCTGGTCATGGGCAAGAGCCTGGACCTTTCCCCGATCATCATCCTGCTCTCGCTGATCTTCTGGGGCTGGCTGTGGGGCGTGGTTGGTATGTTCCTGGCCGTGCCGCTCACCTCATCGCTGAAAATCATTTTCGAGAGCATCCCGACCCTGAAACCGCTGGCCGCGGCCATGAGCGCGGAATGAGGGTTGCGCCGGGGCGCGGCGCTTGAAAATTTAAAAAAATACTATTGTGGTTGACTTTTCGTTTTTACTGTGCCATTATCAGCTCACAGGAGGAATAATGAATATTAAAAAAATCATCTTTATCACACTGGTGATTCTGTTAAGCGCGTCATTGCTCTCCGCCGCTTACTACAAGAAAACGACCAAGCAGAGCTCCAACCTCTCTTTCAACAAGGGCGTATTGTATGTCACACCCCAGATCGGTTTCAATTCTTGGGCAATTCCCTTTGGCGCCAATGTTGAATATGCGATGACGGAAAACATCGGGATCGGCGGCACGGTGATGGCCTGGTTCTGGAGCGGCGAGGGTCTCATCATACCTTCGGCCGAAGCAGCTTATCATTTCACTATGCTCGATGTTCCCAAACTCGACCTCTCCGCCGGCGGCGGTATAGGCTTTGCTATTTCTACCGGTGGTGGTACCAGTGCCATATATCCTTTTGTCCTGCTCAATGGCCGTTACTTTTTCCAGCCCAAAATGGCCGTCAACCTGCGCTTCAACATGTCTTTTGGAACCTGGGGCACAGCCGGTGCCCTGGTGGGCGTGACTTTCATACTTTGATTTAAGCTTTTTACAGCCAAGCAAAAGGGGATTCTTAGTAGGATCCCCTTTTTGTTTTTGGGAGCGTTTTTTGGGGAAAATTTAAAAAAATTGGCTTGACTCAGCGGAATTCCTGCAGATAGCGGCTCGACTGCAGCGCGAATTCGCCGTGGAATTCGATTTTGCCGACCAGCAGGCGGATCATGGACGCGGGCTGGAACCTTCCGGCCCAAACGCCGGACTCTCCGGGGGGATGATGGGCGGTCCAATTCATGTAGGCCAGTTCCTCGCGGCCGAGCGTCAGGGGTTCATCCGTTTTGCAGCTGGCGCAGAGCAGGCCGCGGTAATCGCGGCGCACCCAAGCCCTGTCCAGGAGGGCGGCGGAGCAGCTGGCGCACTGTTTGGGATTGAAAAGTAGCCCTTCGCTGCGCAGGAACCAGACCAGGAAATAGAGGAGCAGCCAGTCCATGGCCGATTGGTTGCCACGGCGGCTCCGCAGGATCGCCAGCAGCAGCTTGTACAGGCGTTCGTCGTGCAGATTCTCGGGAATGAACTTGAGGACGATCTCGGCGATCAGGTAAAAATAAAAAATATTGCCCGCGGCGGATATGACGTCAAAAAAGCTCTCTTTTATCTCCCCCTTGGATAGGGTGGCAAGTTCCTTTTCCTCATTCCAATAGAAATAAAAATCACCGCAAGTGAACAGCTCGAGCAATGACCCGAAGCGGTTTTTCATTTTGGCTGCCCCGGGGGCCACGGCCTTGAGCAGCCCGTGCGTTGAGGTCAGCAGGCAAACCAGCTTGTCCTGCTCATTCAGCGGTGCCGTAGATAAAACCAGGGCGCTGGCGTGTGCCTGGGGCATTTTAGCCGAAACGGGAAATTCTTGCGGTTTCCATCGCGCCGCTAATGGAGACGCTGGTAGAAAAACAGGGTTTTAACGGCGAAAAACAGGAAGTAGACGCTGAATATGATCAAGACGTAGCCCAGGACCTTTATGATTTTTCCGGTTCGTTCCGGGGAGAAAAGGGATTTCATTTTGTTGGTAATAAAAACGATGAGGGTAAAGTAGGAGAAGGCGCCGGCCAGGACGGTGATCAGGAAGATGACCTCATAGGTCAGGGTGAGGGGGATGTAGATCTTGAGCTTTTTCATGAAGGATAGGGCGATCATCCAGGAAGCGATGCCCAGGGGATTGATCATGACCATGGCCAGCCCCTTGACGAACGCCCAGCGTTTTCTCTTGATTTTTTCGACTCGGGCTTCTTCTCTTTTTTCTATTTTTTCGAACAAGCGGGCGTCCTTGAGCGAAAACAGGCCGAGAAAGAAGGTGATGACCGAAGTGATCAGTAAAAAAATGCCTTCAATCAGGACATTATAGCCGTTCTTCAGGAAAGGGGAAATCCCGAAAAAGGCGGCCGTGGCCCAAATGGCGTCTCCCAGTGCCGCCCCGAAGGCGATACTCAACGCATGGGCGTGCTGTTTTTTTATGGCGTTTTGAAAAACCTCCAGGTTCACCGGCCCGATCGGAATGCACAGGAAAAAGCTCGTGAAGAAACAGCCCACATAAAAGAATATTGAGCCCAACATTTTTTAATTGTAACTGATTAAAGAAAAAAAAGTCAACCGCTTGAAGAATAAATTTCAATATGGTAAGTAAGGCACAAGGAGGGCCCATGAAATTAAAAAAAATCGTGATGGTGATCATGCTGTCCATGATAATGGTTTCCACCGCCTTCGCCGCGTATAGCCGCAAACCGCTCCGGCGCAGCGCCGCGTTGTTCCACAAGGGTGACATGCTGTTCACGGGGGAGTTTGCCGTCTTTTACAAGACGGTTTGCCTGGGGGGCAATTTTGAATATTTCCTCACCCCCAACATCAGCGTGGGCGGCGACCTGGTAGGGACGCTGAACAGCCCCACCGTCATGATCGCCTCGCCTGACGTGGCTTACCATTTTGCCCTGAAGGAGAAGAACCTCGACGTCTTCGCCGGGGCCGGGCCGGCGTTGGCCTTCCAGGTGCGCGGCAGCGGCGGAACGGCGTTCGGCTTCAAGCCTTTTGCCGGCGGCCGCTATTTCATCAAGCCCAAGCTCGCGCTCTACGCCAAGATCCTGGCTTACATCGGCAGCGGCTCCTCCTTCGGCGCGACTTTCGGGGCC
Organism: Candidatus Aminicenantota bacterium; assembly: GCA_026393775.1. GTDB lineage: Bacteria > Acidobacteriota > Aminicenantia > UBA2199 > UBA2199 > UBA2199. The sequence goes on along the minus strand of JAPKZM010000325.1, from coordinate 2,781 downwards.
ACCTTCAGGCTGTAATTTCCAAAACTTCTACAAGACGACCAGCAGAATCTTGAACAGGTAGGCGGCCAAGGTGGCCACGGCGACGCTCAGTAGGGCCGAGGCCCCGGCAATTTTCCAGCTGAATTCCTTACCCATGACTACAAAGGTGGTAAAGCAGGGAAAATAGAGTGTAACGAATACCAGAAATACCACGGTTTGGCCTTGGCTCAGCGGCAGGAGGGCCAGGGATGAAGCCCCGAGGGCCTGCTTGGCCATGATGACGATCAATTCTTTGCGGAAAAAACCGAAAACCAGAGTCGTTCCCAGCTTCGCCGGCAGACCCAGGACGCCAGAAAGCAAAGGTGAAAACATGTTGTCGATCCAGGCGCCGATATTCAGTTGTCCCAGCCAGGACAAGGCCACGCTGCCCAGCAGCAGCAGCGGGACTGCGGTCAGGAAGAATTCCTTCAGTTTGCGGCCGGTATTGACCAGAGCGTTGCGCAGGGATGGGACTTTAAGATCGGGGATCTCCATGATCAGGCCACTGGGCTTGGCCAGGAACAGCGAAATGACCTTGCCGGTGGCGGCGATCACCAGCAGAACAAAAAGATAGATGACCAGGGCCCATACCGGTCCAGCCAGGGCCGCGGTCATGGCGAAAATCACGGCGTTGCGCGCCGAGCAGGGGATGAAGGGCAGCAGCATGGCGCTCAACAGCCTGTCGCGCTTATTTTCCAGAATGCGGGTCGCGTAGATGGCTGGGGCTGTGCAGCCGAAGCCGAGGATGAAGGCGGCCACAGCCTTGCCTTGCAGTCCGATGCGGTGTAATAGGCCGTCGAGCAGGAAAGCGATGCGCGACAGGTAACCAGAGTCTTCGAAAAGGGCGTTGAGGAAAATAAGCGGCAGGAAATAAGGTAGAACCACTCCCAGTGAACCAGCCAGGCCCTGGTAGAGGCCGTCGGCCGTGACCCAAAAAAATCCGGATATTTTTTGCAAGGGTAGAAGCAGGGGCGGGATTCTGTTCAAAACGGGATCAAGCCAACGGTTGATGATGTTGCCGATGATAAAGATGGCTGCATAAAACACCAGGAAATATCCGATCAGGAAAACGCGGCCGAGCAGAGGGTGGAGGAAAAAACGATCCAGGCGATCGTGCAGGTGAATTGTTTTACGCGGGACGAATTCGGAGATCTCCTCACTCAGTTTCATGGCTTGGTGGTGCCGTTCACAGGCGATCGTTTCAAAACATTCAAGCTGGTGAAAATCCCTGATCTGGGAGCAGGCGGCTGCTAATTCGGTTTTAATGGACCGGCGCATGTTCCCTGGGACCATGTCCGGGTTTTCAATGGCCTTGATGGCGTAGAAGCGCTGGCTGCCATTCTGGCTGCCTGAAGGCTCCGGCATGGATTCAGCCAATCTCTGCACCTGGGCTTCAATGTGGGCCGTATAGGGGAAATGGGCAAGGGGAAGCAATGGAGCGGCAAGCTTCTGCGCGCAGCGGTGCATCAGTTGTAATACTCCCTTGCCGTGCAGGGCTGCGGTTGGAACAACCGGAACCCCCAGCGATCTTTCCAGTTTTTCATGGTCGATTTTCAGGCCGCGCTTTTCGGCTTCATCTTGCATGTTCAGGGCGATGGCCAGTGGCAACCCTAACTCCAGCAGTTCGCAGGTCAATTCGAGGCTGCGGGCCAGCAGCGTCGAATCGACCACATTAATGATCAGATCGATTTTTTCATTCAGCAGATAGTCACGGGTTATTTTCTCAGCATCATCGGAGGCGTTCAGGGAATAGGTGCCCGGGAGGTCCAGCAGCTGGAAGATGCGCCCTTCTAGCTGGATTGTGCTTTGCGTGATCCGGACGCTGGTGCCGGCGAAATTGCTGACCGCGGCCTTGATGTCGGAGAGGACGTTGAACAGGGTGCTCTTGCCGGCATTGGGTTGCCCGACCAGCACAATCTTACTGTCGTTCATCTCCGACCATGATCTTGCGGGCCAGTCCTTGGCCGATGGCGATCTTGCTGGAACGGGTGGTCAGGTTCTTGATCAGGACGGGACTCCAGCTGGACCGGTTGAGCTTGCTGATGAAGTCGCCCACGTGAATGCCCATGGCCAGCAGCTTTTTCCGCGCCTCCAGACCAGCGTTGATTTCGATTATTTTATGCGGCGTTCCTACTGAGGCTTGATCCAGGCTGATGATTTTCATTTTATATGATACTCTCTTTTACGATTTTCGTCAATGCGGTTATAATTGCCGCGGCCTCTTGTCTGGCAGGGATTTTTAAGATAAAATAAAACGTTACCAAATTCACGGCAAGGGAATGAAAATGATTGACCTGGTGACCGGAGCCGCAGGTTTCCTCGGTTCGCACCTGTGCGATGCGCTGCTGGCCGGCGGACACGAAGTGATCGGCCTGGACAATTTTTTCACCGGCAGCAAGGACAATATCCGTCATCTGCGCGCCGATGCCAATTTTGAGATCATCCGTCACGACATCATTCACCCCATCCTGCTCGAGACCGACCGCATCTACAATTTTGCCTGTCCGGCCTCGCCGATCCATTACCAGTTCAACCCGGTCAAAACCATCAAAACCTCGGTGCTGGGCACCATCAACATGCTGGGCCTGGCCAAGCGGGTCAAGGCCCGCATCCTGCAGGCTTCCACTTCGGAGGTTTACGGCGATCCCGAGGAGCATCCCCAGAAAGAATCCTACTGGGGGCGGGTCAACCCCATCGGCCCCCGTTCCTGCTATGACGAGGGCAAGCGGGTGGCCGAGTCGCTGATGGTCAACTACCACGCGC
>JAPKZM010000092.1 GCA_026393775.1 Candidatus Aminicenantota bacterium | reverse complement strand
CCACCTCGACCCCTGGTCGCCCGTTCACCAGATTGCGGATCTTTTCCGGGGCGTACCCGGCCACCACGATGATCCGTCGGCAAACCGCGGCCATGGCCTCCAGACTCCAAAGCAGCAGGGGTTTCCCGGCCAGGGGCAATTCCATTTTGAACGTCCCGGAGCGGCTGGAGCACCCGGCGGCCAGCAGTATCCCCTCGGGGACAGACAAATTAGATCCGTCCACTACGTGGCCGGATAATTTGTGCTGTTCCTCAACGTCTGTAGTCATCATCATCCCGGTTGAAAACCCCGGGGCAGGTAGATCCCCCAGCCCGGATCGGCATGGACCTTGTTGTCTTCAAAAACGGCCCGGCCCCGGCTGAAAACCAGGCGCGGCCCGCCCCGCAGCTCGAACCCCTGGTACACCGTGTGATCGCAGCGCTGCCACTGGCCGGCGGCGGAGACCGTGCTTTTCACGTCCGGGTCCCAGACGACCAGGTCGGCGTCGCTGCCGGCGCGGATAACCCCTTTTCGCGGGTACAGGCCGAAAATTTTCGCCGGCCGGGCGGAAACCAGGTCGACGAAGCGGACCAGTGAAATTTTTCCGCTCTTGACCCCGAAGGTGTAGAGCAGCGGCAGGCGGTGTTCAACGCCGCCGCAGCCGCTGGCGATGCGGGTGAAATCAAGGGCCGCCAGCCTGTTTTTCTCCGCCAGCATGAACGGGCAGTGGTCGGTGGCCAGCGTCTGGATGATTCCCGCGGCCAGCGCCTCCCACAAAACCGCCTGGTGCTCCCGCCCCCGCAGGGGGGGGCTCATGACAAAAGCGGCGGCGTCCGAACCCGGGCCGCCCAGGTAGCGGCTCTCGTCCAGCAGCAGGTACTGCGGGCAGGTTTCGCCGATCACGACCTGACCGTTCTGCCGCGCCGCAGTGATGGCCTCCACCCCCTGGCGGCTGGTCACATGGACGATATAAAGGGGCGAGCCGGCCAGGCGGGCCATGAGAATGGCGCGCTGCACGGCGTCGCCCTCCAGCTCGGCCGGACGCGATTGGGGATGGAATTGGACGGCGGTCTTTCCCTGGGCCAGAAGTTTTTTCTGCAGGTAGGAAACCATGTCGCCCGGCTCGGCGTGGACCATGACCAGGATGTTCAGCTGCCGGGCCAGGTCGAGGATGGCCAGGAAGTCGCCGTCATCCAGGCCGATGGTCTTCTTGTAGGCCAGGTAGGTCTTCAGCGACGCGATTCCCTCGCGGCGGCACGACGCCAATTCGTCGGCCGTGTCCCTGCCCAGGGAAGTCACGCTCATATGCAAGCCGTAATCGCACAGCGATTTCCGCGCCGCCGCTTTGCGGGCGGCCAGGGCGGCAAGCAGGGACTCCCCGCGCCCGGGGGTGACGAAGTCGAGGATCGTGGTCGTTCCCCCGGCCAGGGCGGCCCGGCTACCCGAGGCGAAATCGTCGCTGGAAATCCCGGCCGGGGTTTCCAATTCCATGTGGACATGGGGATCGACGCCACCGGGAAAGATCTCGCAGCCGGCGGCGTCGACGAGCCGGTCCAGGCCATTCGCACCGCTTATTTTTTTTTCGACGGCAACGATCTTTTCGTCCGCGATCAGGATGTCGCCCTGGAAGACCCGGCTTTCGCCAACAATCGTCCCGGCCCGGATCAGTATTCTGGGCATGTCAGCCAAGCTTATTCAGCGGGCCGGTTTGGTCGACGACCCGGTCGATGATGGAGATCATGCAGGGCTCCTTCTCATAATGTTTTTTATTTTCACCCATTCACCGGGTGGTGTCAAGCATGAAGAGAGTGTTAGTGTTAGTGATAGTGTTAGAAAGAATATTTCCGAAATCATTGAAAGACCGTTAATTGCTCGTTGCTAGCACCAACACGAGCACGTAATCGGATTTGGACTTTGACTGTTGAAACTTGAATTATGTATTAATGAACATGATATAATGAATTATGGGCAAAATTATCCTGACCCTTCCAGACGGCAATACAATCGAGCCCGCGGCCGGCCGCAACTTGTGGGAGATCTCCCGCGCCCCCGGCGGCCGCGCGCATGGCTTGGTCCTGGCCGCCAAGCTCGACAACCGACTCTGCCCCTTGGACATTGTCCCGAACCGCGCCGCCCGGCTGGAATGGGTGACCTATTCCGACAAGCCGGGCCTGGAGATCTACCAGCGCAGCGCCTCGTTCATCCTGAACATGGCCGCGGCCGAGCTGTACCACAACACCCGCCTGGTCATCGGCCATTCCATCTCCAACGGCTTCTACTACGATTTCTACTGCGGCATCCCCGTCACCCAGGAGCTGCTCAACGAGATCACCGCCAAGATGCACGAGATCATTGCCCGCGATTTGCCGTTCAAGCGCCTGCGGCTCCCGCGCCGCGAAGCCACCCGCTATTTCGCCGGCCGCGCCATGAGCGACAGCCAGCGCCTGGTCGAAAATTCCACCATCGAGCATGTGCAGATCTACGAGAACGGCCATTTCGCCAATATCGAGATCTACCCGCTGGCCTTCTCCAGCGGCGCCGTTTCCCGCTTCGAGCTGAAAACGTACAGCCCGGGGTTCGTCATCCTCTTCCCCGAACAGGAGGATTTCACGGTCACCAGCCACATCGGCAAGACGCGCAAGCTCTTCCAGATCTACCAGGAGAGCAAGAACTGGGGCAAGATCCTCGGCGTCAGCGACGTCGGCCGCCTGGACCAGATCATCGCCAAGAACGGCATCTCCGAGATTATCAAGGTGGCCGAGAGCCTGCATGAAAAAAAGATCGCCCGCATCGCCGACACCATTACCGCTAAGAAAGAAGACCTGCGCCTGGTGCTGATCGCCGGACCGTCGGCCTCGGGCAAGACCACTTTTTCCAAGCGCCTGGCCACCCAGCTGCAGGTCAACGGCATCCGGCCGCTGGCCCTGTCGATGGACAACTATTTCGTCGACCGCGAGGCATGCCCGCGCGACGAGCGCAACGAGCTCGATTTCGAAGCCCTTGACGCCCTCGACCTGGAGCTGTTCAACCGCCATTTGGCCGACCTGCTCGAGGGCCGCGAGGTGGCCGTGCCGCGCTTCGACTTCGAAACCGGCTGCCGCCGGCTCGAGCACGCCAACCTGTGGCTGGAGGACGACCAGATCCTGGTCGTCGAGGGCATTCACGCCCTGAACCCGAAGATCAGCGCCTCGGTGCCCGAGCGCAACAAGTTCCGCATCTACGTGTCGGCCCTGACCCAGCTGACCGTCAACGACCACAGCCGCATCTCCACCACCGACACCCGCATCCTGCGCCGCCTGGTGCGCGACAGCCGCTTCCGCAACTACAGCGCCGAGCAGACCCTGAAGCGCTTCCCGTCGGTCATCCGCGGCGAGCGGCGCAACACCTTTCCTTTCCAGGAAAGCGCCGACACCATGTTCAACTCGTCTCTGGTTTACGAACTGGCCGTGCTCAGGGACCTGGCCGTACCGCTGCTCGAGATCATCGACGCCGGGGACGAGACCTATACCGAGGCCCAGCGGCTGCTGACATTTTTGATGCTCTTCCGGCCGGTGCCGGCCGACGAGGTGCCGCCGACCTCGATCCTGCGCGAGTTCATCGGCGGTTCAAGTTTCCACTATTGATACTGGGCTGCGATTGCGCCTGCGGCAGTTGCAAAGGGTAGAAGATTATTTTTTTTCGTCCCCGGCCCGCATGGGCAGCCGGAAGCGGCGCACGCCGTCGAACTGGTACAAGGCGTTGGCCACGGCGGCGGCCGTCGGCACCAGACCGATCTCGCCCACACCCTTGGCGCCGTAGGGGCCGTGTGCATCGGCGACTTCCACTCCGATCACCTGGATTTCCGGCACCTCATGGGCCTTGAGAAGTCCGAGGTCAGCCAGCCGATAACTGACGGGCAGGCCGTCGCGCAGCGGCAGATCTTCGCTCAAGGCGTAGCCCAGGCCCATGACCACCGCCCCCTGGATCTGGCCTTCGAAGAGGGTGGGGTTGACGATCCGGCCAGCGTCGTGGGCGGCGTGGATCGAGGCGATCTTCCCTTTTTCGTCAAGCACCACCAGCTGGCTGGCGTAACCGTAGGAATAATGGGTGATCGTCTTGTCCCCCTGCAGCGGCCCGGTCGTCCAATCGCAGCGCCAGCTCCCCTCGTACACCTTGCCGGCCAATCCGGAGAGTGGCGTCCTGCCCAGGTCGCGCTTCAAGGCGGCGCTGGCGTTGATCAGGGCGTTGCCGACCAGCGAGGTGGCGCGCGAGGCCGTGGTCATGCCGCTGCGCGCCCCGGAAGCGGTGTCGACACGGACCTCCATTATTTTCGGGTCCAGTCCGGTCTCTTGGCAAACCACCTGCCGGGCCACGGTGTGCACCCCCTGCCCCATTTCGGTCCAGCCGTGGTGGATGACCAGCTTCGATCCCGAGACGATTTCGATCTTGACGACAGAGTCGTCGACCATGCCGTTGCCGATGCCGGTGTTCTTGATGCCGCAGGCCAGGCCGGCGTCCGGGGCGGCGGCGAATTTCTCTTTCAGGGCCAGCAGGCAGGCGCGCACCCCGATGCCGGGGCCAAGGACCTGGCCGCTGGCAGTCATGCGCCCCTCGGCCAGGGCGTTGTCGTAGCGGAACTGCCAGCGGTCGAAGCCCCCCTTTTCGCAGAGCATGTCGACGCAAGCTTCCATGGCGAAGGTGACCTGGTTGACACCGAAGCCGCGCATGGCGCCGCAGGGCAGGTTGTTGGTGTAGATGGTCTTGGCGATGATGTCGGCGGCCGGAACATGATAGGCTCCGGAGGCATGCCCGGCGGCCCTTTCCAGGACCTTGGTCCCCACCGAGGCGTAGGCGCCGGTGTCGCCGATGATCCGGGCGCGCAGCGCCGTCAGCTTGCCCGCGGCGTCGCAGCCCAGGGCATATTCCATCCGCAGCGGATGGCGCTTGGGGTGCATGCGCAGCGATTCGGGCCGGCTCAGGCGCACCCGCACCGGCTTTTGCAGCAGCAGGGCAAAAAGGGCGGCATGGCCTTGCACGGTCATGTCCTCCTTGCCGCCGAAGCCGCCGCCGTTGGCCACCTGGATCACCCGCACCTTTTCCAAGGGGAGGCGGAGCAGCGAGGCCACCTGGCGCCGGTCCTCGTAAACCCCCTGTCCTTGCGAATAAAGGCGCACGCCGTCCTCCTCCGGGAGGGCAACCGCGGCCTCGGTCTCCAGAAAAGCGTGCTCGATCATCTGGGTGCGGAACACGCCGGAAGCCACGTGGGCCGAGGCGGAGAGGATCCGCTCGACATCGCCGCCGCGCTCGATGCGGCAGGTTTCCAGCAGGTTCCCCTTCTCGTGGACGCGGATGGGGCTGTTCTCGGCCTGCATCACGTCGGTCAGGGGCTCGAGGACCTCGTAGGAGACGCGGATGGCGTCGACCGCGGTGCGGGCAGCGGCCTCGCTCATGGCCACCACCCCGGCCAGGACGTCGGCGCCGGTCCGGCTCGTTTCCCCGAGGGCGATCATCAGCGGCCAGTCAACGACGATCAGCCCGGTCAGGCGCTCGCCCGGTATGTCGGCGGCGGTGAATACGCGCAGGACCCCGGGCATTTTCCCGGCGGCCACGGTATCGATCTTCAGGATCCTGGCCCGGGCGTGGTCGCAGAATTTCAAGGCGCCATAGACCATGCCGGGGATGCGCAGGTCGGCCGCGAAGGGCCGGCGCCCGAGCGCGGTTTCCCAAGCCTCGTATTTCTCCTGGCGGCCGCCGATGCCCTGGTTGGGATCGGGGGGCGGGGTTTCACCGCCGGCCAGGACCCTGGCGGCGTGCTCGATGGCCTCGACGATCTTGACATAGCCGGTGCAGCGGCACAGGTTCAGCTTCAGGGCTTCCAGGATCTGCCGCCGGTCCGGGTTCGGGTGTTCTTGAAGAAAGATCTTTGTCCGCATCAGGAATCCGGGAGTGCAGAAACCGCACTGGATTGCCCCCTTTTCGACAAAGGCCTGGGCGAGGATTTCGCGCAGCCGGTCGGGCAAGCCCTCCAGGGTGACGACCTTGCCGCCCGCGACCTTCTTCATCCGGGTGACGCAGGCCAGCGCCGGCTTGCCGTTCAATTCCACCAGACAGGCGCCGCAGGCCCCCTGGCCGGAGCAGCCGTCCTTGGCCGCGAAAAGTCCCGCCTCGTTGCGCAGGTAGTCCAGCAGGGAAAGTTTCTCATCTCCGGGATAGGAGACCTTGCAGCCATTTAGCTCGAATTCGATCATGGCTCATCTTAGCAAATCCAGGAGAGCGTTTCAATATTGAAAGAGATGCCTGATGGCAAAAGGACTGGGCTCTTTTTTTTTGGAACAAATACCGGGCTTGACCCGTATATTACAAGTGGACGTGGGAGTGGGAAGCGCAACGATTCCCGATCGGCACGCCGCAGAAGCTAAAAATAGCGTTTAAAAACAAGGAGAACAGGTACATGGCCAACGGAAAAAACGGTAAAAAAAAGTCGCGCAAAAAAATCATCTGGATCGCAATAGGAAGCATCATCTTATTGCTTATACTTAAAACAGTCGTCTGCGGCAAAAAGGTCCCCGGCATCATGGTGCAGACCGAGAAGGCCGCCAAGCGCGACATCACCCAGCTGGTATCGGCGACCGGCATCATCAACCCCGTCTACCAGGTCGTCATCACCCCGGAAGTGACCGGCGAGATCGTCGAGCTGCCGGTCAAGGAAGGCGACCGGGTGAAAAAGAGCCAGCTCCTGATCCGCATCAAGCCCGACTCGTACGTCGCCGCGCGCGACCGGGCCAAGGCCAACCTGGATTCGGCCCTGGCCACTCTGGGTATGAAAAAAATAGAGAAGGATTATATTGAAAGCAACTACAAGCGCACCCAGCAACTCTTCCGCGAAGGCATTTCCAACCAGCAGGAGCTGGAGCGGATGGAGTCGGACCTGGCCTCCAGCATCGCCCAGTACGAAGCGCAGCAGGCCTTTGTCCAGCAGGCGCAGGCGACCCTGAAAGAGGCCAACGAAAGCCTGAACAAGACCACCCTCTACTCGCCGATGGACGGCACGGTCAGCAAGCTCAACGTCGAGCTGGGCGAACGCGTCCTGGGCAGCGGCTTCAGCCAGGGCACCGACCTGATGACCGTGGCCGACCTGGGCAAGATGGAAGCCATCATCGACGTGGATGAGAACGACGTGGTGCTGGTATCCATCGGCGATTCAGCCAAGATCGAGCTCGACGCCTTCAAGAACCTCACCTACAACGGCAAGGTCACCCAGATCGCCAACTCGGCCAAGACGACCGCGGCCGGCACCCAGGAAGAGGCGGTCAACTTCGCCATCAAGATCGCCCTCAACGACTTCAACGCCCAGGTCCGTCCCGGCATGTCCTGCAACGCCGATATCGAGGTCGAAACCAAGGCCAACGTGCTGGCCGTGCCGATCCAAAGCGTGACCGCCCGGTCCGAGGAAGAGCCTGGAGCCATGGAACAGCCTGCCGCCAACGGCGAATTGATTGCCGGCAAATCCAGCAAGAAGAAGCAGGCCAAGCCCAAGGAGGTCGTCTTTGTGGTGGACAAGGATGCCGTGGCCATGAAAGAGGTGAAGATCGGCATCAGCGACAACGAATTCATCGAAGTCATCTCTGGCCTGAAAGAGGGCGATGAAGTGGTCAGCGGCCCCTACCGCGCCATCTCCAGCGAGCTGAAGGACAAGGCCAAGATCATGCTCGAAGCGAAAACGAAAGACGGAAAGAACAAGAAAAAGAACTAACGCCGCAAGCGATAAAACCATGAACATCATCAATTTGGAGAACATCACCAAGGTCTACCAGGTCGGTTCCGAAGAGGTCCACGCCCTGGACGGGGTTTCCCTGAAGATCGACCGCAACGAGTACGTGGCTATCATGGGCCCCTCGGGCTCGGGCAAGTCGACGCTGATGAACATCCTCGGCTGCCTGGACACGCCGACCTCGGGGAGATACGACCTGAAGGAGACCGACGTCAGCGACATGAGCGACAACCAGCTGGCCGAGGTGCGCAACCGCGAGATCGGCTTCGTCTTCCAGACCTTCAACCTGCTGCCCCGCGCCACCTCCTTTCACAACGTCGAGCTGCCGCTGATCTACGCCGGCATCGGCTCGGTCCGCCGCCGCGAACTGGCCGAGAAAGCCCTGACCAGCGTCGGCCTGAAAGAGCGCATGCTGCACAAGCCCAACGAACTCTCCGGCGGCCAGCGCCAGCGCGTGGCCGTCGCCCGGGCGCTGGTGATCGGCCCGTCGATCATTCTGGCCGACGAACCGACCGGTAACCTCGACTCGAAAACCGGCGAGGACATCATGTCCCTTTTCTACGAAATCTACAAGCAGGGCAACACCATCATTCTGGTCACCCACGAAGAATACATCGCCAACCACGCCAAGCGCGTCATCCGCCTGCTCGACGGCAAGATCGCCAGCGACGAGCGCGTGGCCGACCATACGGTTCCCGGCCGCCAGGAGAAATAGCCGTGCGCCTTCACCTGTTCGAATGGAAGGAGGGGCTGCTGATCTCGCTGGCGGCCATCCGCGCCAACAAAGCCCGTTCGCTCCTGACCATGCTCGGCATCGTCATCGGCATCTGCTCGGTAGCGCTGATGGCCACCGCCATCAACGGCATCGACAAGGCCTTCGTCAGCGGCATCAGCTCGCTCGGCGCCGACAACCTCTACATCGACAAGTACGCCTGGTTCAGCAATGAAGACTTCTTTTTGATGCGCAACCGCAAGAACGTGTCCATGGACCAGTTCGAGCGCTTCCAAAAACTGGCGAAGCTGCCGCTGGCCGTGGCCCCGACCATCCTGTCCGGACATAAGGTACTCTTCGGGGAGAACTACGTCGAAGGGACGCTGACGACCGGGACGACCGACGGCTACGTGCGCACCACCAATTTCAATTTCGTCCGCGGCCGGTTTTTCACCGCCCTGGAGAGCAACGGCGCCCGCAACGTCGCCGTGCTGGGCAGCGAAGTAGCCGCCCATCTTTTCGAACGCCAGGACCCCCTGGCCAAAGAGGTCAAAATCGACGGCATTCCCTTCCGCGTCGTCGGCGTGCTGGAGAAGCAGGGCAGCAACCTGCTGGGCAATTTCAACCCCGATAACCAGGTTTACATGCCCATCGGCACGGTTTTCAAATACTTCCGCCGCGACCGCGACACGGTGACCATCGTCGTGCGCGCGCCCAGCACCCAGATGATCGCGGCGACCAAGGAAGAAGCCATCGGCATGATGCGGCGCGTGCGCGGCCTGATGTACGATGAGAAGGACGATTTCTCCGTCAACACCCAGGAGGGGCTGACCGAGAACTACAATCAGGTCGTCGGCGTGATCAAGATCGTCGGCCTGTTTATCACCGGCCTCTCGCTGCTGGTGGGCGCCATCGGCATCATGAACATCATGTTCGTTTCGGTCAAGGAGCGCACGCGCGAGATCGGCATCCGCAAGGCCATCGGCGCCAAGAGGCGGACGATCATGGGCCAGTTCCTCACCGAGGCCGCCCTGATCTGCCTGATCGGCGGGCTGGTCGGCCTGTTGCTGGCCATCGGCTTGAGCATGGTCATCAACAAGTTCCTGCCCACCAGCGTGCAGCTGAACACGGTGTTCCTGGCCATCTCCATCTCTCTGCTGACCGGCATCGTCTCCGGCCTGGCCCCGGCCTGGACGGCGGCGAAAATGGACCCGGTCGAGGCCCTGAGGTACGAATAATGAAATTTTGGGAAGTCATCAAAGTCGCCTTTGCCTCGTTGCGCGGCAACAAGCTGCGCTCCTCGCTGACGGTGCTGGGCATCGTCATCGGCATCTTTTCCATCATCTCCATCAGCACCGTAATCACCATGATGCAGAACTCGATCAGCGAGGGGCTGTCGCAGCTGGGCAAGAACACCTTCCAGATCCAGAAGTTCCCGGCCATGCAGCAGGGGCGCCTGAGCGACAAGATCCGCAACCGCAAGAACCTGACCATCGAGGAATATTACCGGCTGCGCGACATGCTGGATGAGGCGAAGTTGGTCGGCGCCGAGCAATGGCAGTTCGGCCGGCTCTTCAAGTCGCAATGGGACGAGACCAACGCCAACATCCAGCTGGTCGGCGGCACCCCCGAAGCCATGGTGACCAACGACTGGGCCATCGCCGACGGCCGGACCATAAACCAGGACGACATGGACCACAACCGCCGCGTCTGCGTGCTCGGTACCGACCTGGTCACGAAGCTCTTTCCGCGCATCAACCCGCTCGGCCAGGAGGTCAAGGTCGACGGCATGCGCCTGAACGTCATCGGCGTCTTCACTCCGCAGGGCGCGATGTTCGGGCAGACGCGCGACAATTTCGTGGCCATGCCGCTCTCCACTTTCCAGGCCAAGTACGGCAAAACCAGCCGCAGCGTCAACATCACCGTCATGGCCGGCAGTGCCGTCACCTACAACCGCACCATCGACGCGGCCATCGGCTACATGCGCACCATCCGCAAGGTGGGACCGGGCGAAGAGAACGATTTCGACATCTTCTCCAACGAATCGCTGATCGCCCAAGTGGGCCAGATCACCCAGTACGTGCGCCTGGGGGCCATCGTCATCGCCTTCATCGCGCTGCTTGCCGCCGGGGTCGGCATCATGAACATCATGCTGGTCTCGGTGACCGAGCGCACGCGCGAGATCGGCATCCGCAAGGCCATCGGCGCCAAGAAACGCAACATCCTCTTCCAGTTCATCATCGAGGCCGTCACCCTGTGCCAGTTCGGCGGCTTCATCGGCATTGTACTGGGATTGGCCGTCGGCAACATGGCTGGCAAGTTCCTGAACGCGGCCCCGGCCCTGCCGCTGGACTGGGTGCTGGCCGGGATCGGCCTTTGCGTGCTGGTCGGCGTCGGCTTCGGCACCTACCCGGCATACAAGGCCGCCAACCTCGACCCGATCGAAGCGCTGCGCTACGAGTAACCAGCGAGGGTCAGTCCCCTCTGCTGCCCGAACGTTTTACCTGCCGGTATATCTTTGCGGATCGCTTCCTGTCCTCATCCTCGCCAGGCGGTCGAGCCGATGCAAGCGCCGCGGCACGTTTGACATTCCACCACTCCAGGCTTACAATGCCTACCAGAAAAAACGGCCTTTGCGTCCCTGATTTCCGCCTGCCGCCGGGGAAGCGCGAAACCATTCACGATAGATCGAGGTAAACGATTCATGACCAAGAGCAACGAGGGGAGCACAAGACGGCTGTTGGAACTGTGCGGCTGCTATTTTTTATTCTACGTGATTTACAGCCTCGCTACCAAATACCTGACCGGCCCGGCCGCGCAGGGACTGCCGGCCGTCGACCAGCTGGAATACCTGATCTTCAGCACCATCGGCGGCAGTTTGATCTGCCTGCTAGTGATCCTGTTTTTCCGCTGGGGAAAAATGGAATCGGCCCGCTATGTGCATTGGGGGAAATTCCGTTTCCCGGGCGAGTTCCTCTACATCGTCCCTTCCGGGATCTGCACGGCCATCGTCATCCCAACCACGACGCTGCTCTACACCCTGCTGCGCTCGGTGATGGTGGCCATGCTGATCATGCGGGGCTCGGTCATCGTCATCAGCCGCCTGGTTGACGCCATCCAGATTCAAACCGGCATCCTGCGCAAGAAAGTCTACAGGGAAGAGGACCTGGCGGTCGTTTTCGCCGTCATGGCCGTGTGCGTCCAGCTGTTCTTCGTCAAAAGCCAGGGCGGCCGCGACCTCTTTCACAACCCCGCCGCCATGATCGTGCTGGGGAGTTATCTGCTGGGCTATTTCATCCGCATCTATATCATGAACTACTACAAGAACACCCGCGGCAGTTGCGCCAAGCAGAACAACAAGGCCTTTTTCGCGGTCGAACAGGTCTCGGCTTCGCTCACCATCCTGCTGGTCCTGCTGGTGATCATGCTCCTGCCCGCGCTCAAGGGAGGACTGCTGCACCACCTGCAGCAGTGCTACCTGGCTCCCGGCCGGCACTGGCCGGGCGAGATACTGGCCGGAACGGCATACGGTTTCGTGGCCTTTTTCTCGGTGTTCATTTTCATGTTCAAGGGGCGCACCGCGACCTTCGCCGGCCTGGCCAACCGGCTCACCTCGCTGGTGGCCGGGACCACGGCCACCCTGCTGTTCGCCGTTTTCTTCCAGGGCCGTTTCCCCAGGATCGAGGATTGGCTCAGCCTGGTTTTCATTTTCATCGCCGTGGCCTTCATGACCAGGGCCGAAACGAAACGGGCGGCGGAGCTGAAAAAGGAAAACAGCGATTGCCCGGCTGCATAAGACTAAAATTCCAAAACACAATTTCCAAATAAATTCCAAGTTCCAAATTCCAATGTCCCAAACAAAAACAATGGAGATTTTCTTATGTAGGGTTTGATTAATCAAACCCCTTCAAGATCATTCCTTATTTATTTTCTTCGGTTTGGTCATTTGGTCATTGGCTATTGGTGCTTGTTTGTGTTTTGGTGCTTGGAATTTGGAATTTAAACTGAGCGAACAAAAGGCATCCAGGTAACAGCTCCAGCTCTAAAGGTCGGCAACCTGGCAGGCGGCGCGGAAAGCCAGGCGGGCGATGTCGGCCAGGATGTCGGGATTGATGCGGTAGATCGTGTCGCCGGGGCTGTGATACTCGATATGGGGGCCGTTCGACCAGAAAGCGGCGCAAGGAACGCCCTGAAGAAAGAAAGGGGCGAAATCGGAGCCGCGCACCCCGGGCGGGTCCAGCACCCGCGTGGCGGTGAGGGTCTTGCGGCTATCGTCGGCACGCAAAATCGCCTCTTTCAGGTTTTCGGGCAGGGCCGAGACCGCAACTCCCGCCCGGTCGCCTTCCCCTTCCATGTCGAAATTGAGCATGGCCGTCACCCGGGTGAAAGGTTCGGGCAGGTGCCCGGCAAACCAGGTCGAACCCTGCAACCCCTTTTCTTCGCCGCCGAACAAAACAAACAGGACGGAACGCTTGGGCTTGACGCCGAGCGCGGCCGCGGCCTTGGCGGCTCCCAGCACCACGCTGCTGCCGCTGGCGTTGTCGTCGGCGCCGGGGAAAAGCAGCCCCAGGTGCGCGCCGCAGGCGTCGAAATGGGCGCCCAGGACGACTACTTCGCGGCGCAGCCCGGGATCGCTCCCCTCGATCCAGCCGGCCACGTTGTAGCCGATGCCGGCGGCATCGACCCGGCTCTTGACCCGGTAGTCGAAGCGAACCGGCAGCGGGAAGGAGAGCGGCCGCCGGTAGGCCAGCAGGTCCCTTTTCAGTTGGCCGCAGCTGAAGCCCTCGGCCTTGAGCAGGCGGTCGGTGAAGGCTTCGCTGATCATC
The DNA here is from genome assembly GCA_026393775.1 of Candidatus Aminicenantota bacterium. Taxonomy (GTDB): domain Bacteria; phylum Acidobacteriota; class Aminicenantia; order UBA2199; family UBA2199; genus UBA2199. Next base: position 4,982 of record JAPKZM010000092.1, on the reverse strand, counting down.
AGCGGCGTGAAAGCGGCGAGCACGTCGCCGTTGGGATTGATCTGCACGGTATCGTAGATGTAGACGATGCCCAACGCTCCCTTGCCCTTCGCCGTCCGCATGCGGCTGCGATGCTCGTCATGGACCTGGTAGCGGTTCTCCTTGGCATCGGGGGTGCCGCGAAAGCAGAGGACGAACCTGCCGCGCGCGTCGATGCCGGCATAATCGTCGTAGCCGATCTCGGGAGCGCTGATTCCCCAGCCGCAGAAAACCGCGGCCGCAGCACGCGCCTCGCCGCTGTCGCTGAACACCAGGGGGAGGAAATCCTTGGCCAGTTCGGCCTGCAGCCGGGCCGGCGCCGTATCCTTGCCTTCAGCCGCGGCCGGCAGGATGACCGTGAGTTCGGCACTCTCCACGACGCTGTAGGGGGAAGGGTAGGCCTGCAGGAAACCCGCCCTTGTGTCGATCGGCCGCAAGCCCCATTCGGCGAATCTGCCGGCGGCCCAGCGGGCGGCCTTGGTATAGCCGGCGTCGCCGCTCAGGCGCCCGGAAAATTCCGGGGCGGCCATCGTTTTGCACAGGTCGTACAATTCGCTGCCCTGGATCAACTTTTCGGCCTCGGCCGGATCGTCGGCCCGCATGGCCGGGCAGAAAAGCGCAAGCAGCACGACGCACGACATCCATTTCAAACAGTACCCTTTCATCATGATCTCCTTATCGGGCCCATCTTAGCAGAGCCGAAAATAAAATGGAAGCCGGGCCTGCTCCGTCCACAGCCCACGTTTATATCTTTCTCATTCTGCAACTCACCCAGGTGAAGGAATAAATCAGATCCGCTTCCTGCGTCGGCGGATCACTTGTGCTGCCGATCATTGACATTGCAAATAGTAGTCCGTAAAATGCCGTCATGGAGGAAAATCGATCCGGCGGATTTTTGTTCGGGATTCTTTTTTGCAGCCTAAAATATTTTTAAAAAGGGATGGAGATAAAAGATGCAAGCCGAAACTGAACTGATCAGGCTGGACAAGATAACAAAGAATTATCGGATAGGTCATGAATGGTTCCCGGCTCTGAACGGGATCAGCCACGTGATCGAACGCGGAGAATTCGTGGCCATCATGGGCCCTTCCGGTTCCGGTAAGTCGACGCTGATGAGCATTCTCGGCTGCCTGGACGGCCCTACGGCGGGGGATTATTTCCTCAACGGCAAGAAGGTTTCCGATCTGAGCGAGAACCAGCGCACGGAGATACGCAACCGGGAGATCGGCTTCGTCTTCCAGGCCTTCAATCTCATTCCCAGGACGACCACCCTGGAGAACATCGAGCTGCCGATGCTGTACGGCAACGTCCGCAAGAAGATCGCCAGGGCAAAAGCCCTGGAGAAGCTCGAGCTGGTAGGTTTGGCGGACAAGAAGAACAACCGCACCAACCAGATCTCGGGCGGAGAGATGCAGCGGGTAGCCATCGCCCGGGCGCTGGCCAATGACCCGCCGCTGATACTCGCCGACGAGCCCACCGGCAACCTGGACACCAAAAGGAGCAATGAGATCATGGATTTCATCAGGATGCTCAACCGGGAAAAAGGCATCACCGTGATCATCGTGACCCATGAGCCCGACATCGGCGGCTATGCCCAGAGGCGCATCCACATGCGCGACGGGCTCATCGAGCGGGAAAACTGAGGAGGCAGCATGAACATCACCACCACCATCAGTTTCTCGGTCCGGGCCCTGATGAAGAACAAGTTCCGCTCCTTCTTGACCCTGCTCGGCATCATCTTCGGCGTGGGAGCGGTCATCATGGTGATGAGCCTCGGCTACGGAGCCCAGCTCAACATCGAGGAGCGCTTCGCCGGCATGAGCAACAACCTCAGCGTGATGCCCGGCAGCCGCAGCGTCGGCAGGGTCAGCACCGGCGCCGGAGGCGTCAACACCCTTACCCTCGAAGATGCGCTGGCCATCGCCGATGAGTGCCCGAATATCAGCTATGTTTCGCCGCTGGTCTCGACCAGATCGATGGTCATCTACAAGAGCACCAACTGGCCGACAACGGTGCAGGGCGTAGGGTCGGATTTCCCGGTCATCGGCGACTGGCAGATCGATGCGGCCAAGGGCGACGGAAGATTTTTCAGCGAGGATGAAGTGCATGCCGGACTGAAGATCTGCGTCCTGGGCGCGGAAGTCTACAGCCAATTGTTCGGGGGCGCGGACGCGGTCGGCGAAATCATCCGCATCAACCGCCAGCCGTTCACGGTCATCGGCGTCCTCGCCGCCAAGGGGCAGATCGGAGGTTTCGGCAACCGCGACGATGTCATCATGATGCCGTACACCACCGCCATGTCCAGGCTCCTTGGCAAGGTTGATTCCTCGATAAACCAGATCCAGCTGTCGGCAACGAGCACCGATGCCCTGAACGCCGCCATCGCCGAGGTCACCGAACTCCTGCGCCGGAGGCACCACATCGAAGCCAGCGACGGATCGGCCGATGATTTCACCGTCCGCAACGTGGCCGAGGTGGTGAGTCTCGCCCAGTCGAGCACCGAGACCATGACCAGCCTCCTGGTGGCGATCGCGGCCGTATCGCTGCTGGTCGGCGGCATCGGCATCATGAACATCATGTTCGCCTCCGTGACCGAGCGCACGAGGGAGATCGGCATCCGCCGGGCGATCGGCGCCAAGCCGCGGGACATCCGCCTGCAATTCCTCATCGAAGCGGTCACTCTCTGCCTGATCGGGGGCCTGCTCGGAATCCTCGCGGCCGTCGGCGGAGCGGCAATCCTGGAGTCGGTCTTCAAATCGCGGACGGCGATCCCGCCGAATGCCATTCTGATCGCCTTCGGGATTTCGACCGGTGTCGGCACATTCTTCGGCTATTACCCGGCCTTTAAAGCCTCGAAGCTCAACGTCATCGAGGCACTGCGTTACGAGTAGCAAGGAGATAAAATGAAGAACAAGAAATTCATCTTCATCGGCGCAGCGGTCATCATCGCCGCCGCGGTCATCGCATATCTGCTCATCGGCAAGCCCGGATCCCAGGCCGCTTCCGCCTCCGCATATCTGACAGCGCCGGCTGGCAAAGGCAGCTTGAGCAGCGTCGTCACGACCACCGGCACGATCCAGCCGCAAAAGACGGCCACCATCGGTTCGGAGGTGTCCGGAAAGGTCAAGAACATCTTTGTTGATTTCAACAGCAAGGTGAAAGCCGGCCAACTGCTGGCCGAGATCGACCCGGAGCCTTTCGTCCTGAAGATCGACGAGTCCAAGCTGAGCAAGAAGTCCGCGGAGCTCGCCGCAAACCAATCCAAGCTCGATTTTGAAACGGCCCGGAAAAACAATGAACGCACCAAGCAGCTCTTTGACCAGGGGGTGGTCTCGGATTCGGACAAGGAGAATGCCGATGTGCTCCTGCGCAAGGCGGAGCTCGACCTCTCCTCCGCCAAGCTGAAAGTCGAGCAGATACAATCCCAGCTCAACCAGTTGCTGGTCAGCCTGAAGAACACCAAGATCATTTCGCCGATCGACGGCATCGTCGTGACCCGGAGCGTCGAGCCGGGCCAAACCGTCGCCGCCAGCTTCACCGCTCCGGAACTGTTCGTGGTCAATGACCTGACCAAGATGCAGATCCAGTGCGACGTCGATGAAACCGACATGGGCGAAATCAAGGCGGAGCAGGTAGCAAGCTTCACGGTGCAGGCATTCCCCAACGAGGTCTTCACCGGGAAGATCATCCAGGTCAGATACGCTTCGGCGACCGTGCAGAACGTGGTCACCTACAAGGCCATCGTCCAGATCGACAACCCCGGATTGAAGTTCAGGCCCGGCATGACCGCCAACGTGACCATCGTCACCAACACCGCTCCGGACTCATTGCTGGTTCCGAATAAGGCGTTCCTGAAGCCCGATCTCGAATCGGAGCTCCAGCCGCTTGCCGCCAAGAGCGTCGCCCCGGTGGACACTCCCCGGCAGGCGGGTCAGGCCGAAACCCGGGCCAGGCAGGCAACGGCACCTGCCGCCGGCACGGCCAGCCAGGACAAAGCGCAACGTTCCGCCCAGAAGCCGAAGAACATCAAGACGGTCTGGAAGCTGGGCCCGGACGGCAACATCGCGCCGGTGACCATCGCCATCGGCATCTCCGACAATAAAAACACGGAGGTGCGCAGGATCATCAGCGGCGAACTGAAGGAAGGCGATCTGCTGATCACCGGCAAGAACGCGCCGGTAGCAAGCTCGACGGCACAAGCCGGCAACCAGCCGCGCGGGGGCCTGAGACTCTAATCCGGATGCTCTGAGGGCTGAAAACCTATCATGATGCTTTTTTTTCAATCTTGATGCCGGCCGTTGTGCTAAAATCTCCCTGACCGCCTTGAACGGAACATTGGGGAGGGAACCATGATAAAAATCGCCCTGCTGCGCCTGGATTCGGGAAGGCACGACCCGCTGCGCTTCGAACGCGACCGCGCCGAGTTCCTGGCCCCGCTGCGCCGCGAGTTCGAGCTGCTGCAAATGAAACCCGGGGAAGCGGTGACCGCGGACCTGCACGTCGTTTTCATTGCCTCGGGAGGCAGCGAAGACCGCTTCCGCAAGCTTTATCCGCTCCTGCCTCGGCCGCTTATCCTTCTGGCCGACAATAAACACAACTCGCTGGCCGCCGCCCTGGAAATTTCCGCCTGGGTGCGCCAGCAGGATGAAACAACGGAGATCGTTCACGGCGACCGCGGGTTCATCTCCTCCCGTTTGCAGCGCCTGGCGGATTTCCAAAAGACGCGCCAGGCCCTGGCCGGGCCCATCGGCGTCATCGGCAAACCCTCCGACTGGCTGATCGCGTCCGCCCCCGACCGCCGCCTGGTCAAAAAACACTGGGGCACGAAATTCATCGACATCCCCCTGAGCTCGGTGACCGGATACCAGGCCGGCGAAGCTGACGCCGTGGCGCTCGGCGGCGAATTTGCCGCGAACGCGATGCAGCTGGAAGGGGTGGACGAAGCGGCGCTGGCGTCCGCGGCG
>JAPKZM010000116.1 GCA_026393775.1 Candidatus Aminicenantota bacterium | reverse complement strand
AGGCCGGCTGGTCGATGTAACCTTCAGCGGGACCGGCCGGGCGATCACCGTCGATGAGCTGGACAGCTCCCTGGCCGAAATACCTGGATTGGAAGGCTGGCAGCTCGATCTGCCGCGGCCCGGAGAATTGAAACTTAGAATATTGGCGGGGATAGATGGGACGGCCGGACTCCGCCGCCATTGCCTGGAGCGGCTCCGGAATTTGTATGGCGGCGATGGCAAAATCGAGATCGTGGTTGCCCGGGCGTTGCGGCATGAACGTTCCGGAAAGATCCGTTTTACCCGGACCGCGTTTCCCGTGGACCACGCTTCGCTGTGAACCGGGGGTAAACATGGCCGACATCGTTCTTATCGCCGGCGGCAGGGAAAGCCGCAGCCAGGGAGGGGACCCGCTGCTGGCGCGGACATTTTCTTTGCTCGGACTGGACAAGCCGCTTGTCGCCTATATCGGCGCCGCCAGCCATGACAACCGCGTCTTTTTCATGTGGATCAAGACCATGCTGAGGAAAGCGGGTGCCGGCAATGTACGCTTGGCCGCGCTGGCTGCGGCGCGCGCCGACCTGGCCAAGGCCCGTTCCCTGTTGCAGGGAGCCGATGTCGTATTCGTCTCCGGCGGAGATGTCGAGGCCGGCATGCAAGTACTGGAGCGAACCGGCGCGGATTCATGGTTGAGGGAGCTCCATCGAGCCGGCAAACCGTTCATCGGCTTATCGGCCGGGAGCATCATGCTGGCCCGGAACTGGGTGCGCTGGCCTGATACCGGCGATGACGCCTCGGCTGAAATCTTTTCCTGCCTGGGGCTGGCCCCGCTGCTCTGTGATACCCACGCCGAAAAGGAAGGTTGGGAGGAACTGCAGACGTTGCTGCGGCTATCGGGCCTGGCCGTGGGCCACGGAATTCCCGCCGGAGCGGCCCTGCGAATCAAGGCGGACGGATCCCTGTCCGCAATGGGCAAATCCGTGCCGCGCTTCCAATTCCTGGACGGCCGGCTGCAGCGCCTGGCGGACCTGGAACCGGCCTGAAATGAATTTGTCAACCCGTGAAAAAAATCTTATGATCGATCCCTTGATCCGAGGAGGTAAAATGAAAATGCAGGGAAAACTCGTTTTAATTTTCAGCGCGGTCATTTTTCTGACCGTGATCGCTACCGCTATTACCAAAAAACCGGCTGCGGATTGGAGTGAAAAAACTTTTCGGCAATTTTTGCGGGAGTATGAAGCCAAGGTCGTTCCGCTCAGCAAAGAAGTCGCCCTGGCCGCGTTTCAGGCGTCTATCAGCGGCAAGGACGAGGATTTCAAGCGTTCCGCCGATTTGCAGATCCAACTCAACAAAGTCACCGCCGACCCGGCTGAATTCGCGCGGCTGAAAGCCTTCAAACTGGGCGGACAGATCAGCGAGCCGCTGCTCAAACGGCAGCTGGCTATCATTTACGACAGTTACCTGGAAAACCAGATCCCTGTCGCCCAAATGGAAGCCATGGTCAAACTGCAGGCGCAGATCGAGCAGAAGTTCAACACCTTCCGCGCCCGGGTGGACGGCAATACCCTGACCGACAACGGCATCGAGCAAATCCTGCGCAGCGCCAACGATTCCCGCCAGCTGGAAGCGGCCTGGAAAGCAAGCAAGGAAATCGGCCGCTTGGTCGCCCCCGATATTTTGCAGCTGGTCAAGCTGCGCAATAAAGCAGCCAAACAGCTGGGATTCGCCGATTTCAGGGAAATGCAATTGACGTTGAGCGAACAGGACCCGCAGGCGATCGAAAGCCTGTTTGATGAATTGGATCTGTTGACCCGGGACGGGTTTGCCGCCTTGAAGAAAACCATCGACACATTCCTGGCCGCCCGCTGCGGCTTGAATGCGGAACAGCTCATGCCCTGGCATTACCAGAACCGTTATTTTCAGGAGGCGCCGGTCATTTACCCGGTCGACCTGGATGTGTATTATAAGGACAAGGACCTGGTGCAGATAACCAGTGATTATTTCAAAGGCATGGGTTTGCCGATCGATGACATCATCGCCCGCAGCGACCTTTTCGAGAAACCGGGCAAATACCAGCACGCCTTTTCCAGCGACATCGACCGCAACGGCGACGCCCGGGTGCTTTGCAGCGTCAAGCCCGACTCCTACTGGATGAACACCCTGCTGCATGAGTTCGGCCATTCGGCGTACTCCAAGTTCAACGATCCGCAGCTGCCCTGGACGCTGCGCGATGCGGCCCATGCTTTTACCACCGAAGCCATCGCCAACCTCTTCGGCCGCTTCGCCGCTTCCCCTGCCTGGCTGCGCGACATGTCCTTGATCGACGCCGCCGAGACCCAACGCATCGCAGCCCCCAGCCGCGATGCCCTGCGCCTGCAGCAGATGGTTTTCAGCCGCTGGGCCCAGGTCATGTTCCGTTTTGAAAAAAGCATGTACGAAAATCCCGACCAGGACCTAAACCGCCGCTGGTGGGAACTGGTGGAAAAATATCAGCTGCTGAAAATGCCGGCCGAGCGCAATGAGCCGGACTGGGCCGCCAAGATCCATATCGCCCTGTATCCCTGCTACTACCACAACTACCTGTTGGGCGAATT
>JAPKZM010000196.1 GCA_026393775.1 Candidatus Aminicenantota bacterium | reverse complement strand
TGTCGTCTTCCATGCTGGAAATGGCCCGCGAAAAAGGGCTGGAATGCTATCAAGAGGATGCCCTGGTGTTCTTGAAAAACCGCCCGGCCGAATCACTGGACGGGATTTTTTCCTCCCAGGTCATTGAGCATTTCCAGCCCGAATACCTGCGCCGGGTCATCGGCGAATCCTTCCGGGTTTTACGCCCCGGTTCGCCGCTGCTGCTGGAAACGATCAACCCGCTTTCCCTTTTCGCCTTGAGCCGGATCTATTTCCTCGATCCCACCCATAGCCAGCCGCTGCACCCGGAATACATGCGCTACCTCCTGGGCAGCTCCGGTTTCTCGGCCGTGGAAATCATCTTTACGGCGGAGCCGGAAGCCGAAAAATTACGCGCCATTGCCCCCGAAAACCCCCTGGCTCTGCCCTTCAACGACAATGTCGATCGCCTGAACCAGATTCTCTTTTCTTCCTGCGAATACGCCGTCAAGGGAGTCAAGTGATGCAGCTCCCGGTGCGGGCATGAAGAACATCCGTAATTTCTCCATCATCGCCCATATCGACCACGGCAAGACGACGCTCTCGGACCGGTTGCTGGAGATCACCCATTCCATCGCCAAGCGCGACATGCAGGAGCTGGTGCTGGACTCGATGGATCTGGAGCGCGAGCGAGGCATCACCATCAAGTCGCATTTCGTACGCCTGGAGTACCGGGACGACCAGGGGCAGGAATACCTTCTCAACCTGATCGACACTCCGGGGCACATCGACTTTACCTACGAGGTGTCGCGCTCCTTGGCCGCCTGCGAAGGAGCCCTGCTGGTTATCGATTCGACCCAGGGAGTGGAAGCCCAGACCGTGGCCAACACCTACCTGGCCATGGAGAACGACATGACGATCATGCCGATCATGCACAAGATCGACCTGCCGAACAACGAGCTGGACAAGTCCCTGGCGCAAATGGAGAACGTTCTGGGCATCCCCCGCCAGGAAGCCCTGATGGTCTCGGCCAAGACCGGACTGAACATCGAACAGATCATCCCGGCCATCATCCAGCGCGTCCCGGCGCCGGCCGGCGATCCGCAGAAACCGCTGCAAGCCCTGATCTTCGACTCCTGGTTCGACTCCTACCGCGGCGTGATCATCCTGATCAAGATCATCGACGGAGTGATGCGCAAGGGCGACAAGATCAAATTCCTCTCCAACAACGCCGAGTACGAGATCAACGAGGTCGGAGTCAATACGCCGAAACCCAAACCTTTGGACAGCCTGGAAGCCGGCGAAGTCGGCTACATCATCGCCAGCATCAAGAAGATCTCCGAAGTGAAGATCGGCGACACGGTCGTCCTGGCGCGGGAAACCGGCGTCAGCGCCCTGCCCGGGTTCAAGGAACCTTTGCCCATGGTCTTCGCCGGCTTCTACCCTTCCGAGGGCACCAGCCACGAAGAATTGCGCGAGGCAATAGAAAAATTGACCCTGAACGATTCCTCGCTGACCTACGGGCCCGAATCGTCGCCGGCCCTGGGCATCGGCTTCCGCTGCGGATTTCTGGGCTTGCTGCACAAGGAGATCGTCCAGGAGCGGCTGGAAAGGGAATACTTCCTGTCGATCATCACCAGCGCCCCCTCCGTCCGTTACCGCATCACCTCGAACAAGGACGAGGTCTTCGAGATCGAATCGCCGGCCCAGCTTCCCAGCCCGCAATACTACAACAAGATCGAGGAACCTTACATCGAGGCCATCGTCATCACCCCCGACGAATTCCTGGGCAACATCCTGAAATTGCTGCAAACCCGCCGCGGCATCCACAAGAAAATGGAGTACATCGGCCCGCAGCGCGTCATTCTGACCTACGACCTGCCGCTGGCCGAAGTGCTGTACGATTTTTTCAACAAGCTGAAATCACTCTCTCAGGGCTACGCCTCCTTCGACTACGAATTGAAGGACTACCGCGAATCGCCGCTGGTCTAGCTCGACATCCTGATCAACGGGCAGATCGTCGACGCTTTGGCGGTCATCGTCCACAAGGACTAGTCCTACACCATCGGCAACCTGCTGACCAGCAAGATGAAAGCGGTCATCCCGCGCCAGCTCTTCGAGGTCGTCATCCAGGCGGCGATCAACAAGCGGGTCATCGCCAAGACCGTGGTCAAGGCCCTGCGCAAGAACGTGCTGGCCAAGTGCTACGGCGGCGACATCAGCCGCAAGATGAAACTGCTGGAGAAGCAGAAAAAAGGCAAGAAACGGATGAAGCGCATCGGCAAGATCGACATCCCCCAGGAGGCCTTCCTGGCCGCGCTGGAGCTCGAAGAGTAATCGCCCCCTTCCCCCGCCCGATCAGCCTTCAAGACTTGCGTTCCAGGTGCGTGCTGTTTTATGATACCATGGGTGTTGGCAGCGACGGCCACTTCCCAATAAAGGCGCATCGTGCCAAGAAGTGCGCAAGGCAATTGACATCCAGACCAAATGAAGGCGACAAAATTGGCTAACTATTATTTACCTGAGGCAAAAGCAATCGACATCCTGGGGCTAAAGGTCATGCCATTCACCCAGACCACCCTGAATGAAACTATCCTGCGAATAATCCGCCAAGGCGGCCACGCCATCATCCCGAATGTCAATGTCCATTTCGCCAACCTGGCTTATCATAAACCCTGGCTGCACGATTTCTTCAACCAGGCCCCGGCCAACTTCTGCGATGGCCAGGGGATTGTTCTTGCGGCCAGGATTCTTGGCCAGCACCTGCCTGCCAGAATCACCTATGCCGATTGGCTGTGGAGCCTGTGCAGCTTCGCGGCCCGGCATGACCTCAGTTTTTTCTTTCTGGGTGGCGAACCGGGAAGAGCGGAAAAAAGCGCAGCCATCCTGCAGAAGAATTTTCCAGGATTGCGCATTCTCAATGCCCAGCACGGTCATTTCAACAAAACGCCTGCCCATGAAGAGAATGAAGCCATGATCGCCCGGATCAACGACTGCCGGCCCGACATTCTACTGGTCGGCTTTGGCATGCCGCTGCAGGAACAATGGCTGTTGAAAAACTGGCCCCGGATCGATGCCCGCATCGCCCTGACCGGCGGCGGCATTTTCGATTTCATCTCCGGTCAACTGAAGCGCGCCCCTGCCTGGATGCGCCATCACGGCCTGGAATGGTTCGGGCGTTTTTTGCTTGAGCCAAGGCGGCTCTGGCGGCGTTACTTTATCGGCAATCCGCTCTTTCTTTGGCGCGTCCTGAAGCAAAAGTGGGCACCAAAACTCCGTTTGCCTGCTGGGTCAGATGGCGACTAAGCAGCCGGCCTTCAATATCATCATCTGCGCTCAGGGAGAATGGGACTTAGTCTGGATATTCTCCCACGATCTGGCTCAATATTTCTGCTCTGCCGGGCATAGGGTCATTTACTTGAACCCTTTCCCCAAAAGATTCCCACGTTTTGGCGAGTGGCGAAGGCTGGCGGCCCGATTGTTTAAACGGCCGCAATTGCTCCGTACCCAAGGACAGCAAAGGCCCAAAGGGATGGAATTGCTGACCCCAATCTGCCTGCCGGACACTCACAAGATATTCAGCTTGAGCAATCGCAAATGGCTGCTGCCCAGACTCTGCCGGAGAACCTTACGAATGCTTACAGCTGGCCAGCCTTTGATTGTTTTCAATTTTTTGCCCTTTGCCACCCCTGTCGCTTTTTCGCTCAGGTTGCATCCGGATCTCTTGATTTACGCCCAACGCTCGGGCTGGCTGGACGATCCCTCCAGTAGAATGACACATAGCCATGAACAGGCTCTGCTGGCTGCAGCTGATCTGGTGATCACTTCAAGTTCCATCCTTTCAAAAAAAGCGCATCCGCAACAAATGAAGTTGCTGGAAATCCCGGCCCTGGTCGATTTTGAGCTGTACTATCGCCCCGTCATTGCCACAAAGATCACAAAGCCTGTCTGTTGTTTTTTGGGCCATCTCAATGAACGTATCGCAGCCGAGCTGCTGCTAGGAATCGCCAGCCATTACAAACTATGCGTCATCGGGTATCTTGCCAGAGACTCAGTACTGGGAGCGGCCCCTATTGAACAATGGGGAATGGTCCGTCAAAACGAATTGCCGGAACTGATGAGCAAGGTTGACATTTTTATTTTCCCCTATAAATTGAATGAATTCACCCGCAATATTTTCCCCTATAAAGTATACCAGTGCTTTGCCCAGGGGAAAGCCATCGTTTCATCCCGTTTACCAGCCATGTCCCGGCTGGGAGACCTGGTTTACTGGGCAGACGAGCTGCCCGAATTCCTGCGGATGATTGAGGCTGCCGCTGGCGAAGGGTGTGAGATCAAGATCAGACGTCAGGAATTGGCCCGCCAATACGACCGTTCCGTACAATTGGCCGAGGTCGAAGCCAGACTCAGGCAACAATTGCTGAACAAGAAAACTGCTATCCCATGCTGCGGACAAAACCAGGATGAAACGAAATTTAAATAATTTGACCAAGTGGCTCAGACATCGCCCACTGCTCCTTGACACTATTTCTACAAGTATCTTTACAATAATCGGCCGCAGCGCCGGTCTTATGATTCCATTTTTCATTGCTGCCTGGTATGGCATCCAGGCTGGAACCGATGCCTTCTTTCTCAGCTACGCGATCATCCTGATGCTGCAGTCTCTATTCGCCCAGGCATTGGAAACCGTCAGCGTCCCGGTCATCAGAACTCAGATTGCCAAAAATGAAAATCTCGGACTGCTTATCGGCCGGCTGCTGATTTTTGGCTCGGCGATCATCGCCGCGCTGCTGCTGGTCTTGCTGATGCTGCTAGAGCCATTGTTGCCGGTAATCACTAATTTTCCACCCACTACCCTCAGGCTGCTGGAAAAAATGCTCTGGGAAATCTCCCCCCTGGTTATTTTGACTTTCTGGAGCAGCATTCTTTCTGGCGTCCTCAATGCGTACAAACGCTTCATGCTGCCAGCCCTGTCCCCGCTTATCCGCGCCGCTGTTATTCTGCTCATTGCTTATTTCTGCCGAGCTACTTTCGGCATCCAGAGTATTATCATTGGTTATCTTCTGGGCGAGTTCTGCCGCTTGCTGATTCTTTTTCTGGTCTGTCGTCGCACTACACCATTCCGGCTTGTTTTCAGCACCCGATTCAATCGCCAGTTTTTAGAATTTTTCATCATGGCTGGCTATCAGATGATCACGGTCATTGCCAGAAATATAAATCTGGCCGTTGACAAAATGATGGCTGCCCGCTTGGGTGAAGGGCGGATATCACTGCTACACTACGCAGATCGGCTGTACATGATCCCATTGACATTGTTCCTTAGCGGCATGCTGATGCCGATCTTATCACACTGGAGCGAGGAGTATGAGCGAAGCAAGCTGGACGGACTGAAGCGAAATCTGAACCGAACTCTGCGCGGACTGGCATCCTGCACCATCGGCCTGACCGTTCTCGGGATCCTGCTGCGCCGGCCGATCGTTCGGCTCGCCTACCATCATGGCCAGTTCCCAGTCGCCGACCTGCAGCAGATCGAGCTCGTGTTTTCCTGCGTTCTGCTCGGCCTGACCCCGGGGGTGTTGTTTGCCTTGGTCACCCGGGCATTGCTCATCCTGAAAAAGACGAATATGCTCGTGCTGGGAGCACTGGGAACCGTAATACTCAATATTGTCTTCAATCTGTTTTTAATGAAAATATGGGGCATCGCCGGGATAGCCCTGTCCACTTCGCTCACCCACATTTTTTACCTGCTTTATTTGTGGAACCGCTTCAATAAATGTTGTAAAGACAACGTGCTCTCAGCCGGCAGCATGCGCAGGGATTTGTAGAACAGTCCTGGCATCACCCGCCGGGCCGTGATATTCTTTGGCTGGAATCATTGGAAGATCGTTTCGAGTTGGGGAAATTTCTATCCTTTGGTTTCCATGAATTCTTTTCTGACCAGAATCACCTTTTCCCTTTCCCGGTATTCCTTCCATTTGGCTTCATCAACAGCCGAATAAAAAGATTCCGTGCAACCATTCTTTTTTTTATCGTGCAACTCGATTACTATAATATTCACTTTGTCCATCCAAACGTCATAATTTCCTGAAAACAGCTCCTTTTCTGAACCCTCAATATCTAGCTTGAGAATATCAATCCTGTCAAAACCAGCTTTTTTCAGCACCGCATCAATTGTGACCGCTTCGACATCATACTTTTCAAATCCGGACACTTCTTCAACCTGAAAGCTCCACTCCTCCACATTTTTATCTACAAATTTCAAAAAAGCGTTTTTATGCCACACGCCGGCTTTTATTCTGATTATATTGGGAAGCTTCTCGGTATGCTTTTTTAATATTTCGAAATTGGAAGCATCTGGTTCTATGGCAGCTATTTTTGCCTGTGGATATTTTAAAGAATAGTACAGGGTAGATAACCCGGTGTAGGCTCCGGCATCGATGATAAATTTGGGGTTAATGTGAATTGGCAGTTTGAATTCATTATAAAGAAAGACGTCTCTGAAAACCTTATAATCAGTTGTATTTCTCCTTATTATCAGCGGCTTAAAAATTAGGGAATAATATTGGGCAGCAAAAAAAGTGACCATTTTCCATCCCAGATCAATTACCTTTCGAGGAACTAATGTTTTTATTAAACGCCTTATCACAACCATTGTTTCGACTGTTTAAAATCTCCGAACAACATCCCCAATCCAGTCCACGATATCCCTGATGGAAAGCTTGCGGGGAAAATTTCGCGGCGATGTGCTGCCATTATGGGTGCAGGATTCGCATAGCAGCAATCCCTGGCGATGATGCTCGAGCTGTTGTCGGATTTGCACGAATCGCTCGCTCTGCCAGATTTCCACCAGGGATTGGCGTTGGGCATCTCCCAGCACCTGTTCGCCATACATATCTGAACAACACAGGACGACCTGGCCATTGGGTTGAACAACGATCATATTGCCCGGCCGGCGGCAAGGCAGATGGGCCACGCTTCCCGGCTTTAAGTGGAATCGATTTCCCTCGCCGTGAATGGAGCCACCCCGATTCTCCAATTTTCCATGACCGGGACGCATGTCAATGATGGCAATTCGCGGCCGCGAAATAAGATTCTTCAACCTGACCAAGACCTGATCATCATAGATGCTCAAGGCCAGCCGATCGAGCCCTGCCTTCTCCAGTTCAGCATGCAAGCGATCATTCAGTAGGTCGCCATTGGAAGTGATTGAAATGAAAGCATGCGGACATGCGGAGCGGAATAGCCGAACGATATCGACGATCCTTTCATCCAGCAGGGGCTCATTGATGCAATAGGGACTGATCCGGCCCCGGAATGACAACTGCCGCAGCTCGGCCGCAATTTTCTGCAGCAAGGCCATCGGCATGACCTGCCCCAGTTGCGGGTGCGGCCTTTTCTGTCCGAAAGCGCAGAACGGGCACCTGCGGGTACAAGCCCGCATGGTCTCCAGCAGGACAATCCTGAAAGTATCAGCTTTTTTCTGCGTCATTACTTACACGGAAGAAAATAGGGATCGTGTCACTATGTCGACGTCCTTCAATGAATTTCGTGACGCTATTCGTACTCGCATTCTGGAGAGAATTGTTTGCCTGGCGTTCAGCTCTCGTCGGGCTTGATGAAATGGGCGCCGCGCGATACGCGGTTGCGCAGGGCGGCCTCGACGATGAGCAACGCCGCCTGCACGCTGTCGCGCAGGGTGATGATGCGGTTGCCGATCTCGCTCTGCTGGTAGAACTTCTCGATACGGTGCTTCAGGTACTCCAGGTCGGCCTTGGCCCGCTCCATGCGCTTGACGGTGCGGATGATGCCGTTGTAGTTCCACATCAGGGTCTTGATGGTCACCAGGTCCTGCCAGACCAGGGCCGGGTCGAGCTTTTCCTGGGGGAAAGGATATTTCCAGGCCGGTACTTCGGCGATGACGTAGGGATCCTTGTCGTCGGCGATCGTGGCCAGAATATCCTCGGCCGCCTTGACTCCCCAGACCAGGGCTTCCAGGAGTGAAACCGAAGCCAGGCGGTTGGCCCCGTGCACGCCGGTGGCCGAAACCTCGCCGACGGCGTAGAGATTGCGGATGCTGCTGCGCCCGTTCAGGTCGCACAGCACGCCGCCGCAGCTGTAATGGGCGGCCGGCACGACCGGGATCGGCTTCTCTTCGATATTGATGCCGTATCTCAAGCAGGTCTGAAAAATGGTCGGGAAGCGTTCGCGAATATTGATCCTGGCGAACGAGGCCAGGTCGAGCAGGACATAATCGTTGCCGTTCTTGATCATCTCCTCATAAATGGCCCGCGACACCTCGTCGCGCGGGGCCAGGTCCTTCAGCGGCGAGTACTTTTCCATGAAATATTCGCCCTTGAGGTTCTGCAGGCGGGCCCCCTCGCCGCGCACGGCCTCCGAGATGAGAAAGCTGTCGGCCTCACGGTGGTAGAGCGAGGTGGGGTGAAACTGGATGTATTCCAGGTTGGCCAGGCGCGCTCCGGCGCGGTGGGCCATGGCGATGCCGTTGCCGATGGCTTCCTCGGGGTTGGTCGAGTGCAAGAAGAGGCTGCACAGGCCGCCTGAGGCCAGCACCACCTTGCGAGCGAAGACGCGGGCCACTTTCTTGCTCTTCTGGTCCAGGACGTAGGCGCCGATGATCCTGGGCTCCTGGTAGGTGCGCAGCGGGTTGGTCGAATGGTGCGGGTAGCTGAGCAGGTCGACCGCCGTGTGCTGGAAGAGCATCTTCAGCTTGGGCAGCTTCTGCAGGTACTCGTTGAACCTGTCCTGGATGACGCGCCCGGTCATGTCGCGGACGTTGAGCACGCGGCGGGTGGAATGCCCCCCCTCCTTGGCCAGGTCGTACTCCCCTCCTTTCATCGAGAAAGGGACCTGGATCTTGTCGATCAGGATCTCGCGTACCAGGCGCCGCGACTCCCCGACCGCCTGGTCGACGGCCGGGCGGTAGTTGAACTCGTCCCCGGCCTTGATGATGTCCCCGGCAAACAGCCCGGCCTTCTCTCCCTCGGGCAGGGCGGCGATGCCGCCCTGGGCGCAATAGGTGTTGGTGCGGGTGTAATCCTTGCCCTTGGAGACCAGGAGCACCTCGATACCCTGCTCGGCGAGGCGCAGGGCGGCAGCGGAGCCGGCGATGCCGCCGCCGATGATCAGAACGTCGGTTTCCAGGTAATCTTTCATTCAAGACCTCGAGATATCCAGGCTTAGATCCAGGGAATGGAACGAGTGGGTCAAGGCCCCGACCGAAATGAAATCGACCCCGGAGGCCGCTTTTTCGGCTAGGTTTTCCAGGGTAACGTTGCCTGAAATTTCCAGCTTGGCCCGGCCGCGGTTCAGGGCCACGGCCTGGGTGGCCAAGTCCGGGGGAAAATTGTCCAGCATGACCATCTCGACGCCGAGCGCCAGCGCTTCTTCGAGCTCCCGGATGTTTTTCACTTCCACCTCCAGCTTCTTCCCCGGGCAGGCGGCGCGGACGAGCTCGACAGCCGCACGGATGCCTCCGGCCATGGCAATGTGATTGTCCTTGACCATGGCCATATCCTCCAGGTTGAGGCGGTGGTTGCTGCCGCCGCCGTCCCGGACGGCCTGTTTCTCAAGATAGCGCATGCCGGGCGTGGTCTTGCGCGTGTCGAGCAGCACCGTCCGGTAGGGCCGCAGTTTTTCCACGAAGCGCCGGGTCAGGGTGGCGATGCCGCTCAAACGCTGCAGGAAATTCAAGGCCGTGCGCTCGCCTTTTAAAATCGAACTTTCCCTGCCGACGATCTCCAGCACCAGGTCGCCGGGCAGCACGGAACTGCCGTCGGCCTTGGCGATGGTGATTTTCAAATCGGGGTCCACGCTGTGCATGGTTCTTGCGAAAACCTCGGTCCCGGAGATCACCCCGGCCGCCTTGGCCCGTACTTTCGCCCGGGCCGGCCGGTCAAAAACCAGCAGCGAGCGGGTGGTCACGTCCGCTTCGACGCGGTCCTCGGCCAGCGCCAGCAGGATGATTTTTTTCAGGCAGGATTGTTCCAGATCCATGGTTGAATTATAGGCGAGTCCCAGGAAATAGTAAAGAAAATGAACTACGTGATACGTGATGCGTTATGCGTTATGAGAAACAGCAATTAACCAGAATTGCCAGAAAGGTTTTTCTCTTTCACATCACGCATCACGAAGTCCGGGCAGATCGTTCACGCATAACGTAGATCTGGAATTCTTTTAGAATCTCCACAAATACGACGCCTTGAAGAAAAAGCTTTTCCTGGTCTGCAGGTAATCGTCAGCCGGGAAATAGTCACGGTCTTCATTACTCCATTTGAACTTCTCGTAGATCGAACCGTAGCCGAGATAAATGACCGTTCCCGGGATGTAGGTGAAGGAAGCCAGGAAATCGGCGCTGACCTTCTTCCAATATTTGTTGTACTCGATGATGGCACGGGCAAAAAAGTAACGGTTCAGCTGGAAGGTGGTGCGGCTGCGCCAGATGGTGTAGTCATAGATTTTTTCGCCATTGCTGGAACGGAAAAAATCGGTGTAACTGAGTCCCAGCGATGAGCTAAGCTTGTCGAACGGCTGAAACAGCAGGAACAGGTCGGCAGTGACCCCCCGGCCCTGGAAAGGCGACTCCGAGTCGTAATAAATCCGCTTCGCATGGCGGAAACCGCCCTCCAGGTAGAGCTGCTTGAAAACCTGGGTCCAGCCCATGACCCGCCAGCCACTCAGGTTGAAGCGCTGGTCGGCGAAGACCTCGTTGCCCAGGATGGCATCGAAACGAACTTGCGACTGGCGCGGCAGGTTGAAGCGCAGCACAAGGTGGTTGTAGGTTTCAAACAAATCGCTGTGTTTGTCCAGTAGGTGGTAACTCCACCAGAACGTATCGATCTTCTGGAAAAACTTGGATTTGGGGAAAAAAGTGTATATGACGCAGGCCGGCACCATGGTGATGCCGGTGCGGGTCACGTAACCGCTATCGATGCGGAAATCGTTGCTTAGGTCGAAAAAGCCCAGGTCGACGTTCCAGTGGCGGTTGCTGAAATTGTAGCGCAGACCCAGGGAATGTCCCTGGTCGCCCTGGACGGCGTCCAGGGCGCGGCTGAAAGATTTGAAAAAACTATACTCGAAAAAGCTGGTGTTGTTCAGCCGCCAGCGGCCGTCGATGCCGCCGACGCTGTTGCTTTCGCCGGCGAAATTGCGATTGGTAAAAAAGCCGCCGATATAGTTGTCCCCGCTCATCTGGCGCTTGTAGCGCAGGATGGAGAATGAGGCGTTGCGGCCGGCCAGCTCGGCGTCGCCTTCCTCGGCTGCCAAATCACCGGGGTATTCATCCAGGGAAAATATCCCGGAAAAGACGTTCTGGTTGCCGATCCTCCCGGTCAGTTTTACCCCCAGCAAAGGATCGACAATGGTCCGGGTATAGACGATCGCGCCCACCGAATTGGCTTCCATGGCGGTGGCGAAGGCGAAATTTTCCATACCTTCAAGAAAAAATGGTCTTTTTTCCGAATAATAGATCGAATAGCGCAAGTTGACGTCGATCTGCCCGGCGTCGGTCTCGACCTGGCTGAAATCGGGGTTGCAGGTCGCATCCAGGGTCAGGTTGGAGGTGAGGCCGATCTTGCCGGTCAGGCTGAAATCGGTGTTCTTTCCGGTCGATCTCATCGCTCCATCTCTGTGGCTGCTGCCTTGGTCATAGGTCAGGGCCGGGATGAGTTCCACCGGGCGTTCGAACTTGACATCGCGCAACTCGATCTCCTGGGCCTGGGCCATGATAGCCCCACCCTCGGGATTGATTTCGGGAAAACTCGTTTGCTCGGACTTGCGGCCGATGAAACGGGAGACAAGTAATCCCATGGTGAGCTTTTTCTTGAAAGGATAACGCAGGCTCTTGAAGGGCATGGCCATT
>JAPKZM010000134.1 GCA_026393775.1 Candidatus Aminicenantota bacterium | reverse complement strand
CAATGCCGACCTGGGCTGGTTTATCAAGGAGATAAAAAAACTCAGCCCCGTGCCGCTGGCCGTGCTGACCAACGGCACCCTGATGTACCTGGAAGAGGTGCGCCGGGATGTCCGGCAAGCAGACGTCATCCTGCCATCGCTCGATGCGGCCACTCCGGCCGCCTTCGCCGGCATCAACCAGCCCCATGCCGGATTGGATCTGGAGCGCATCATCGCCGGACTGGCCGCCTTGCGCGACGAATTCACGGGGAAAATCTGGCTGGAAATTTTCATCGTCAAGGGCGTCAACGACCAGGAGAAGGAGATCGCCGCCCTGCGCGAAGCCATCCTGCGCATCCGGCCAGACAAGGTCCAATTGAACACCCTGGACCGCCCTCCCGCCTACCCCAACATCGAATCGGCCGACTTCGCTGCCCTGGAGAAGATCCGCGCCGGCTGGCCCGATCTGCCGGTGGAGATCATCAAGCGCACCAGCCGCCGCAGCGAGATCCCGACTTTCAGCCGCAACCTGGAAAACAGCCTGCTGAACACCATCCGCCGCAGGCCGCTGACCCTTGCCGATCTGGTTGCCATGACAGGCAAGGACGAAAACGACCTGCGCCAGTACCTCGATGTTTTGGAAAAGGAAAAGAAAATCAAACCGGTAATACAAGGCGAAAAGATTTTTTACACGGCGGTTTGAAATCGAAATAACCGATGAATCTGTAGGGACAGGGCGCGACCTGTCCCTACCGGCAATCAATTGATCTTTTCCTTGATCTGGCCGTCGTTCATGATAATGAATTTGTTTTCAAACATATCCAGCAGTTTGTATTTCAGGTTCAGCAGTTCTGGATCGTTGATCGCCTCCCGGGGCACGGACTTTTCGTTTAAATACCATTCTTCCTGAAAACCCCGGTCGCCGGGCATATAGATGTATTTTTTGTTGTTCAGTTGCACGCCCCGGTATCTGCTCTGGATGACGACATCATTGAATTCTTTTTTCAGGATGATTTCGCCGGTCTTGGGCTCCAGTTCGATGAGCTTCATGATCCCGGGATAGGCCTTGCGCACCCTGTTTTTAATGTATGGGGTTTCCGGGGTATACCACAGTTCGGTCTCCATGTAGGCCGGGTAGCCGGCGAATTCCGCGCCGCGCATGACCGGCAGCAGGGAATGGCCCTTGAATGACGCCGGCGATTTTATCTTGGCCATGTCCAGCAGCGTGGGGGCGATATCGATATCGCGCACCGTGGGGGTAATGCGCCGGCCGGCGAAGGCCTCGAAGGGTGACCCAATGCCGAAAGTCATGATGTTGGAGTATGGGCCGCGCAGATGGTCGCCGTGACCGATGCCGTAGCCGTTCTCGTACAGGTTTTCACCGTGATCGGACAGGATCACGACGATGGTGCTGCGGTCCAAGCCCGATTTTTTTAAGTAGGACTGCATGTCGGCAAGGCTGTCGTCGAACAGGCGCACCCCGCCGTCGTAGAACGCCCTGATCTGGCGGCGGTCGGCTTCGGGAATATCGCTGCGGGAAAACTCCTTCATCGCCGTATCGAACTTGCAGTATTTGTGAGGCCCGCGATAATTCGCGTCGCTGTACAGTTTATAGTACGGATACTTGGTGACATAAGGGAAATGGCAGTTGGAGCTGAAATAAAGGAGGAAAAAAGGCTTGCGGTCCGCGGTGGCACGGCGGATGAAACTCTTGGAGTCGGTATTGAGGTAATACGGATCCAGATACATCGGCATGCCTGACATTTCCGGAAAAAAATGGCGAGCGGCAGGGTGGATCAGGAAACCCAGCAGCAAATAGTGGATCTCCAGGCAGCGTTGGCGGAGAACGCTTTTGATGGTCAGGTGCGGAACATACACAGTGGAGAAACCGTAATCCGCCCGCGTGAAGATATCGCCGGCGAAATCACTAATGACGCCGGTACGGTAGCCCTGCTGGCGCAGGATCTTGGTCAGGGTGAACCAATTGCGGTTGCGCTCCTCAGGGCGGGGATACATGTTGCGGATGCCGTGCTCAGGCGGATAGGTGGAAGTGAGAATGGAGGTGAATGAGGAAAAGGTTCGGGCCAGGGAAGAAGTGGCCCCGGTAAAATTGGCTCCGGCGGAAAAAAGCCGGTCAATGGCCGGGGTCGGCCGGTTGTAGCCGTTGTAGGAGATATTGCCGGGGCGCAGGGAGTCGGTGCCGAAAACAAGGATATTGGGTTGTTGCAGCCGGTTTTCCGCGGCTGCCGGCACCGGGAAACGGATGACCAGCAGGGAGCCGAGGATGATGACCAGTCCGCCGGCCCACAGTCGCTTTTTCCTCCAGGCAAGAAAAAGAATTCCGGCCGCCAGCAGTGCGAACGGGAAATAGAGCGGCATGAAATCGGTGATCAACAGCTGCAACCCTCGTCGCAGCCCGCCTTTGTTGTACAATTGTTCCATGAAAAGCTGCGGGTGCAGCTTGACAGCAAAAAACCAGAACGGCATCCAGACTGATAATTCAAAAGCAACAATGCCCCACCATTTCTGCACCTTCAACAGGGCGGCACCGGCGGCCACCAACAGAGAAATGGCCATATAGACCGCCAGGATTTTCAGGTTGTACAAGATGATGAAAACCGCATAATTGTCGCGCACCATCTTTTCCACTTGCGCATCCCTCACCCCCATGTAGGAGAAGCTGAAGAACAGCAGGAAGGAGAGGGCGAAAAGGAGGATGGACCAGACCAATCCCGTCCAGAAATACATTTTGAATTTTTTCATGGCTGTAAGAACGTATCATAGCCAAAACCGCCAACTCTGTCAAATCTTAACTAGTGAAGGTGTTAGTGTTAGTGTTAGCAATAGCCATGAAATTGAAATATTGGAATCATTTTTTTTCTTTCTACCACTAACACTATCACTAACACTATTCCCGCAATTTCTGCTGCGTTGACTTGGCAACGGAAAAGTAATACAATCGCTTCATGGATAACAAAATGCACGCCACCACCGTGCTGTGCGTCCGCCACCAGGGCAAACTGGTCATGGCCGCCGATGGCCAGGTGACGTTCCAGAATACCGTTTTAAAGCACACGGCGAAAAAAATCCGCCGCTTGTACAACGAGAAGATCCTGGCCGGATTCGCCGGAGCCACCTCGGACGCCTTTGCACTTTTCCAACGCTTCGAGGCCAAGCTCGAGGAGTACAACGGCAACATTTCGCGCGCCGCCGTCGAGCTGTCCAAGGACTGGCGCACCGACAAGGTCCTGCGCCGGCTGGAGGCCATGCTCATCGTGGCCAACGAGGAGAAAATGTACATCCTGTCCGGGACCGGCGACATCATCGAACCGGATGAGAATGTCCTGGCCATCGGCTCGGGCGGACCGTACGCCATGGCCGCGGCCCTAGCCCTCAGCCGCGACACGCAGCTGGACGCCCGCGCCATCGTCGAAAAGGCGATGGCCATCGCCGCCGAGATCTGCATCTACACCAACACCAACTTTTGCATCGAGGAACTGTAGATGAGCGAAGCCGTCATCAACAAGGGCGACGAGCTGACCCCGAAGGAGATCGTCAAGGAGCTCGACAAGTACATCATCGGCCAGAAGAACGCCAAAAAATCGGTGAGCGTCGCCCTGCGCAACCGCTTCCGCCGCCAGAAGCTGCCGGCCGACATCGCCGACGACATCATTCCCAAGAACATCCTGATGATCGGCCCCACCGGCGTCGGCAAAACCGAGATCGCCCGCCGGCTGGCCAAGCTGACCCGTTCGCCGTTCCTCAAGGTTGAAGCCTCCAAGTTCACCGAGGTCGGCTACGTGGGCCGCGACGTGGAATCGATCGTCCGCGATTTGGTGCGCATCGCCGTGGATCTGGTCAAAGCTGAAAAGATGGTGGAAAACAAGGAAAAAGCCAGGCGCAATACCGAGGAAAAAATCCTCTCCATCCTGCTGCCTCCGAAAACCATCAAGGAGACGGTGGATGCCGCCGCCAGCGACGTGGACAGCTTTCAGGAGAGCCGGGAAAAGCTGCGCAAGCTGCTGCGCATGGAAAAACTGAACGACCGCGTCATTGAGGTGGAGGTCAAGTCCAACTCCTTCACCCCTTTCGAGATCTTTTCCGCCTCCGGCGTGGAAGAGATCGGCATCCAGATCAGCGAGATGATGCCGAATCTGATGGGCGCGAAAGGACCCAAAAAACGCAAGATGCCCCTCGGCGAGGCCTTCGAGTACATGATGATGGAAGAGCAGAACCGGCTGCTGGACATGGAACAGGTGGCCAAGACCGCTATCGCCCGCACCGAGCAGATGGGCATTGTCTTCCTCGATGAAATCGACAAGATCGCCGGCCGCGAAAGCGGCGGCCACGGCCCCATGGTCTCCCGTGAGGGGGTGCAGCGCGACCTGCTGCCGGTCATCGAGGGGACCACGGTCAACACCAAGTACGGCATGGTCAAGACCGACCACATCCTGTTCATCGGCGCCGGGGCTTTCCACGTGGCCAAGCCATCGGACATGATCCCCGAGCTGCAGGGGCGCTTCCCGATCCGGGTCGAGCTCGAATCGCTGAGCAAGGCCGATTTCATCCGTATCCTCACCGAGCCCAAAAACGCCCTGGTCAAGCAATATCAAAACCTGCTGAGCACCGAGGGACTGGACATCCAGTTCAGCGCCGACGCCATCGAGGAAATCGCCACCATGGCGGTCGAGATCAACACCTCATCGGAAAACATCGGCGCCCGCCGCCTGCATACCATCATGGAAAAAGTCATGGAAGACATTTCCTACGAAGCCTCCGACCTGGAAAACGGCCAGGTGAAAATCGACCGCGCCTATGTCATAAAAAAAATAAAGGATATCATCAAGGATGGCGATCTGAGCAAGTACATCCTCTAGAGGGCAATGAAAAAAAAGCTATTCTCTGTTTTCGTGCTGGTCATGGCATTTTCCTATTGCGGCAAGAAAGGTCCCCTGGTGCTGGAACCGGAGACCCCCCCCCCGGCGGTGGAAAATTTTCGCATCAGGCAGATCGGCGGCCAGATCGAACTTGCCTGGGAATTTCCCGCCTCCCTGAACGATAAAAAGGAGGTGTTTGAGCCGTCATGGGTATCCAAGGTGTATGTGTACCACGCCAACCTCAAACCTGGCGAAGCCATGCCAGCGGATGTTTTTATAGACAAGGCCGAATTGCTGGCCAAGTTGAAAGCCAATGAAATCAAAGGCCTCGGCCAAAATTCTCCTTCCTGCCGCTTCTCGTTCAAAAACCGGGATTTGCAGGAAAAGAACCATGGCTTTATTGTGGCCTACTATTATGCCCGGAAAAGATCGGCGCCGGGACCCCTGCAAACCTTGAAAACCCTGCTTACTCCCCCGCCCATTCAGGATCTGCAAGTATCCAGGCATGGGAAAGTCGTCACCCTTAACTGGAGCAAGCCTGCCGCGCCGGACCAAGACCGGGCTGCGCTGGCGATCAGCGGCTACCATGTTTATCGTCGTATCAACGGCGTCAACGGCGAACTTGATTTTCGGCCCCTCAACGCGGAAACCGTGATCAATGAGTTTTTTCACGACCTCGACACCGGGGTCGACGGCGAATACGAGTACCAGGTTTCCTGCCGTTTGGGCGAGCGCGTCGAAAACGCCCCTTCCAACTCGGTCAAAGTCAAGGTCCTGGACACATTTCCCCCCGACATTCCCAACAATCTGGTCAGCTTTACCGCCAAGGACCAGGTTTTTTTGACCTGGGAAACCGTGCCCGACAATGACCTGGCGTTCTATCGCGTCTACCGAAAAGCGGTTGAAAAAGAGGACTTCAGGCTCCTGGCCGATACGGTGAGCGACAATTTTTTCCATGACAAGCAGGTTGCCCACGGCAATACCTACATTTACGCGATTTCCGCCGTCGACAAAAAAGGCAACGAAAGCGAATTCAGCCGTTCCGCGCAGCAGCTTTTCGAATAATCCCATTCATGGCCGGTGCTGAAAATAGTTTTTCCCAAAAGACCAGGGTCGCCCTGATCGAATGCCCCGATTACGATTCAGAACGGGTTTTGCAGGCCGTACGCAAGGGCATCGGACTGCTGGGCGGCATAGGCCGTTTCGTCGCCGCGAATGAAAAGATCCTCCTCAAGCCGAATTGTCTGTCCGGGGCCGACCCGCAGAAAAACATCACCACCCACCCGGCCCTTCTCAAAGCCATGGGCCGCCTGTGCCAGGAAAGCGGGGCCATGGCGAGTTACGGCGATTCCCCGGGTTTCGACAGCGCGGCCGGAGCCCTGGCCAAATCCGGTTTGACGGCGGCAGCCAGGGAAATCGGCATGGAACAGGCCGATTTCAGCACCGCGGTACAGGTCAGCTTCAATGAAGCCCTGGTCGCCAAGCAGCTGGTCCTGGCCAAAGCCGCGTTGGAAACCGACGGCATCATCAGTCTGGCCAAGATGAAAACCCACGGTTTCATGCGCATCACCGGCGCGGTCAAGAACCAGTTCGGCTGCGTTCCCGGCGTACGCAAGGCCGAATTTCACCTCAAGATGCCCCAAGCGGAGCACTTCGCGGCCATGCTGGTCGACATCAACCGCTACCTGCGGCCGCGCTTATACATTTTGGACGGCATCGTGGCCATGGAAGGCAACGGCCCGGGTTCGGGAACGCCGCGGAACCTGAAGGTCCTCCTCCTTTCAAGCGACCCGGCTGCCCTGGACGCGGTTTTCTGCCGGTTGGTTCACATGCCGCGGCAATATGTTCCGACCATGAAACCCGCCGCCCTGAGCGGCCTGGGCCGGGTTCAGGATGATGAGATCGAAATCTGCGGTGACGAGGTTTCCAGGCTGGAATGTCCGGATTTTAAGGTTGTGCGCCAGCCGGCTGTGACCATTGACCGCTCTTTCCCCTATTACCTGAAAGAATGGGTCACGCCGCGGCCGATCATCGAGCCCGCCCTGTGCCAGAACTGCGGTGTCTGCACCGAAGTGTGCCCGCTGCAACCCAAGGCCGTCCGTCCCGCCGCCGCTAAAGGGGAAAAAAATCCGGTTTACGATTACCGGCGCTGCATTCGCTGCTATTGCTGCCAGGAATTATGCCCGCACCGGGCCATCACGATCAAGCGGCCGCTGTTGAGCCGGCTGATCCAGCGCTGATCAGATCGGCGAATCGCCGCGCCGGCGCCGCTCGTCATCCACTGCCCGGCGCATGGCCCGGGTGTGGTCAGGCGTGGTACCGCAGCAGCCGCCGATCACGGCCGCCCCGGCCGCGATCAGCTCACCGACCATCCCGGCCATGAATTCCGGGGTCTCGGGATAGTGCACGAGGCCGGCGCGCAGTTCGGGAACCCCGGCGTTGGCCTGGATCAGCAGCGGCAGCGCGGTAAAGTTTCTGAATTCCCCGGCAATGGCGACCATCTGCCGGCTGCCGTTGCCGCAATTGGACCCGACCAGATCGGCCCCGGCCGCTGCAAGCTCCCGGCAGGCCTTCTCGATGGTGACACCCATGATGGTGAAAAATCCCCGCGCCGTGGCTTCAAAGGTCATGGTGGCCATTAGCGGGATGGCCGCGGCAACACTGCGCACCGCCTCGACGGCCAGTCGTGCTTCGCCCAGGTCGGACATGGTTTCAATGCAAATCATGTCAACGCCGGCGTTGACCAGGGCTTTCATTTGCGAACGAAAACTAGCGAACACCGCTTCCCCATCGGTGTCGCCGTATGGCTTGAGCATCCTGCCGCATGGACCGCAGGAGGCCGAAAGATAAGCCCTGTCGCCGATCGCCCGCCTCACCGCCCGCACGGCATTTTCATTGATGGCGGCCGTTTCGGCGTCCAGGCCGTATGCGGCCAGTTTTAGCGGCGAGGCGCCAAAGGTGTTGGTCTGGATGATCTCGGCCCCGGCGTCCAGGTAGAGCCGGGCGATCTCCTCCAGCACCTCGGGATGGGAAAGGTTGATGCTCTCCGGAGCCGCCCCCCTGGGCAGGCCGCGCGCCATGAGCAGGGACCCAATCGCCCCGTCGGCCAGCAGGACCTGGCCGCGGCCGATCCGGGAAAGGAAGGGATCCATTCAGCCGACCGCTTCAGCTAGCTTTTTCACGCCGGCGACCGCCTGGGCGCAATCATAGCCGTAGGCGTCGGCGCCAATCTCGTCGGCATACCCTTTCGAAACCGGCGCGCCGCCGATGATGGTCTTGATGCGGTCGGAAAGCTTCTCCGCCTTCAGCCGGTCGACGACCTCCTTCATCACCGGCATGGTGGTGGTCAGCAGAGCCGACATGCCGATGGCCAGCGCGCCATGGTCCTTGGCCGCGGCCACGAATTTTTCGGCGCCGACATCGTTGCCCAGGTCGATTACCTCGAAGCCGGCGCCCTTGAGCATGATGCCGACCAGGTTCTTGCCGATATCGTGCAGGTCGCCCTGTACCGAGCCGATCACCACCCGGCCGCGGCTGGAAATTCCCGAGCGGATGAGCAGCGGCTTCAGTATGTCCATTCCTGCGTACATGGCCCTGGCTGCCATCAGAACATCGGGCAGGAAGATTTCATGGATGCGGAACCTTTCCCCCACCGTGTTCATGCCGGCGATCAGGCCTTCGTCCAGAATGGTTTTGGGAACGAGGCCCTCTGCCAATGCCTGGCTTACCAATGGCGGAACAGCGGCATCGTCTCCGGTCTCCAGGCACTGTGCGATCTGTTTTAAAATTTTCATTACTCTCCTCCGTTTTTAGGCTGGCCTTGCCGTTGCCCTTTCGCGGCAAGCCGGACTTTTGCATTGGTCGCAAAATGGGTACACCGTGGAAAACCGGTGGATAGCCGCCGTCCCGGTCACCAGAACCCCGGAAATCGATTTCAGGGGATTCATCAGGAAACTGGTGTTCAGGCTGATGCCGATCCGCTCCGGACGCAGGCTGGCAAAAAGCTTTTCCTGGCCGCTGATGTGCCAGCCGCAGTAACCGGGGCTGTAGAGGAACGCCCTATCCGCCGCAGCACTGTTTTCAGCCGCAACCTGCCGCTCGGCCCACTCTGCGGCGATGCGGCCTGCATTATCCGCGCCGACCGAAGCCACGGCGTCCAGCACCGCTCCCAGTGCAAAATCGTCATGCTCGAACAAGAGCCCGATCGCATGGCTGATCCGCGCCCCCAGGGTGAAAGCGAAAAGGTGCAGGCTGGCGGCGCGCTGAAATATCCCTGTCAGCGGCGTGTCCGGAGCGTTCTGCCCCCGGCCCGCATAGATGCCGGCAAATTCGCCGGCGGCGACGGGCTCACAGATGCCACGGGGCTCGCTGTTTTCGCGGAACAGTTCCAAAGCACGCTGCAACAGGGCGGCAGAGCGCGGTGAGGGGCTGCCGCCGCTTTTCAGGCCAAGGGCGGCATATACCGCGGCTGGCAGCGGCTGCAGACGCGCCAGCGGAAAATCGATCATGCTTCGACCGGGCGCAACGGGAGTTTTTGCATGCCCCAGCGCCGCGCTTCCTTTTCCATCAGCGCCACCAGCTCTTTCTTGCTCTCGGCGGCGAGACGTGAAGGCTGCCAGGCGCCGACCAGCCGCTCCACCTCGCGCTGGGCCCGCTGCCCCAGGCTAAGGCTCCCCTCCTCGCGCCAGCGCGAGAGGTTGGCCCGGTCGATGACCGGGCCCGGGAAATAATGCTCTTCTTTCAAATGGCGGCGGGTGTGCGGCGCTATCAGAAGGTGACCGTCGCGCAGGAGTTCCTCGAAGATCGGCGTGGCCGGGAAATCCTCGCGCGGCTCGATGCCATGAACCAGGCGCAGGGTCATGCCGCATATTTCGTTGTCCAGGACCAGTTTTTCCAGGCTCTGGCAGCTTTCAAAATCGAGCATGCCCGGCCCGGAAATGTTGTTGATCCCGGCCAGGGCGGCCAGGGTGGCTCCCATGGCCGTTTCCAGGCCGGCCTGGGCATCGAGCAGTTTGGCGTCGCTCAGTGAAATATAAGCCTGGGTGGGCAGGCCGAAATTCTTGCCGATCTCATTGGTCGCGCAATCGATCATTTGCGTCTCCACCGCCCCCATCGGGGTGGTTTCATAGCGTATGTCGAAAACGGCCGGCGATCCACCGTACAGGACCGGCGCGCCCGGACGGCTGGACTGGCTGATGACGATGCCGCTCAGCGTCTCGGCCGTATGCTGAACCAGCGTGCCCACCAGGGTCACCGGGGCCATGAAACCCGAAAGGGGCATGGAGATGAACTCCACTGGGATGCCGCTGGCGGCGCAATCGACCACGTTCTGCGACGTGATCTCGCTCCACTTCAAAGGCGAAGTCGGGCAGCAGGAAAAAATGGCAAGCGGCTTCTGGCGCAGTTCCTTTTCGCCCCCGCGCACCACCAGCTGCATGGCCTTCATCACCTGGAAAGATTCGATGGTGAAAGTCCCGGTCACCACGGGTTTTTCGCCGTAAAGCAGGCTCAGGAAGAGGCGATAGCTGTCGGAAACGCGTTCGACCACGTCGGCCGGGATGAAGGCCGTGCTCTGTGAGGCGATATGGGGCAGGCCGGAGCAACCGCTCCGTATAGAGGACATGGCTCTTGGCGAAATCCACCTTGGCGCCGTGCTCGGCCAGGAGCTTAAGGACCCGCGGATTCTGCACTTTGGTCCCTAGCCGGCAAAGAATGTCGCGGGCTTCGTTCACGATCCGGGCCAGCAATTCGTCGCTCAACAGTTTCAATTGCGGTCTTAAGGCCATGGCTTCGCCTCCTCGAACGATCGCGTGAACGCAGCCCACAAGGGTATGGATCGGGCCCGCTGGTCACGGTCGCAAAAATTATAAGGGAACCGCTGACCCATGTCAACCGCACCTTCAGGGCCCAAGGTGATTGACATATGCTAAAATCGGGCTACAATTGTGCCGAGGGGGGAAGAAATCCGCCCCTTAACGAAGGACCGATATGGCCCCAGTCAAAGATGAGAAAAAGAGCCGTAACCGCTTGAGCGTGCTGGTCGTCGACGACGAGGCCAACATCCGCAAGACGATCTCCCTCTGCCTTGAGATTGAAGGATGCCGCGTCCGGGCGGTGAGCAACTTCGATGACGCCGTCCATAAGATCAAACAGGACGTCTTCGACGTGGCCTTTCTGGATCTGCGCCTGGGGACGCGCAATGGGCTGGAGCTGATCCCCTTCCTGCAATTTCATTCGCCGCGGGCCAGAATCGTAATCATCACCGCCTATGCGTCCATCGACTCGGCCATCGAGGCGATCCGCATGGGAGCGACCGACTACATTCCCAAACCATTCACACCGGCCCAAATCAAAATGGTCATCGACAAGATCAGCGAGCTCGGCGACATGCAGCGGCAGATTGAATACCTCCAGTCCAGCCTGACGGCAAGCGTCCCGGAGATCGACCTCACCACTCAGAGCCCCACCATGCAGAAGGTCATAGTCACCGCCAGGGAAGCGGCCGCCGCCAGCGCCAACATCCTTCTCAAAGGCGAAAGCGGCACGGGAAAAACCATCCTGGCCAAGGCCATTCACGACTGGAGCCCGAGAGCGAGCAAACCTTTCCTGAGCGTTTCCTGCCCCTCCCTGTCGGCCGAACTCCTGGAGAGCGAGCTATTCGGACATGCCAAGGGCTCCTTCACCGGAGCGATGAAGGACTATCCCGGACGCATCTCCCTGGGCCAGGAAGGCACGCTCCTGCTGGACGAGATCGGCGACCTGCCCCTGTCGATCCAGCCGAAGCTCCTGCGCTTCATCCAGGAGAAAAAATACGAGCGGGTCGGCGAGACCGTCACCCGAAATGCCGATGTGCGGCTTATCGCCGCCTCCAACATCGACCTGGGCAAGGCCGTCGCCGAGGGTAGGTTCAGGGAGGACCTGTTCTACCGCCTGAACGTGGTGGAAATCGAAATCCCGCCCTTGCGTGAACGAAAGGAGGACATCGAAGACATCGCTCGCAACATGCTTCTCTTTTTCGGCCGCAACAGCCACCGGACATTCAAGGGATTCAGTGAGGAAGCGCTGGAGGCGCTCAGGAAATACTACTGGCCGGGAAACCTGCGCGAACTGCGCAATACCATCGAGCGCATCACCATTTTCTGCCAGGCGGAGATCGTTGGCAGGGAATGCCTCCCGGACAAGATCTGCGCAAGCGAGGAACTCCCTCGCTTGGGAGACGCCGTTCCCCTGGACCGCATCGAGGAACTCCATATCCGCCGGATATTGGCGGCGACATCCTCCCTGCAGCAGGCGGCGGAAACCTTGGGCATTGACCAGGCAACCCTTTGGCGCAAAAGGAAAAAATACAACATCTGATCCCCGGTATCCTGACACGCCCGGCCTTGCAAATTGCAATCTCAAAATGAACCTTTCTTGCAGAATTCAATTCAGAACATAGAAAAATATCGAGAAAACCCTTCCTGAAACGTTTCAGAACTTGGCAAGATACTTGCATATAATTTTTTGGAGTCGAAAATGAATTTTACTTTGCGGCAAAAAATTTCTGCGGTGTTTGCCATGTTGCTGGTGATCGTGGCCCTGATCGCCTGGCAAAGCATTCATCGCTTCAACCAGCTTGGCAAGTCCATCGACGTGATACTGAAGGAGAACTATCGCAGCGTCATTGCCTGCCAGCAGATGAAGGATGCCTTGGAACGAATGGACGGCGGATTGCTGTTCATTCTTGCCGATTTCGTGAAAGAGGGAATCGAAGAGATCGAAGCCAACCGCGAGCACTTCAAGGTCGCACTGGCAACCGAATTGAACAACCTGACCCTGCCTGAAGAATCCGCTCAAGCCTTTGAATTGAAATCCTTATTCAATCTCTATAGTGCGGATCTTGCGAAGTTCATGACTTCTCGACCAGGGGCTCTGCGGCAATTTTATTTGGATAACCTCTTTCCCCTCTTCAAGCAAATAAAAACCAAGGCCGAGTCGATCCTGCAGATGAACCAGGAGAACATGAATGCTGCCAACAACCAGGCCAGGCGCAAGGCAACCGAGGCCCGTCGCGACATGTACTTTTTCTTGAGCCTGTCAGCCCTGATCATTTTACTTTTCATGCTCTTCAGCAACCACTGGATCCTGGAACCCATCAAGCGCTTCATCGCCTCCACCCAGGAAATCCGCAAGGGAAATTTAAACCTGGTGATCAAGGTGGATACCCGCGATGAGATCGGCCAGCTTTCCGAAGCTTTCAATGATATGGTGGCCAGCCTGAGACTTTTCCGGCGCTCCGATCAAATGAAGCTTCTCAGGATCCAACGCTCGACACAGGAGGCATTCAAAAACCTGCCGGCGATCATTGCCATTGTCGATGCAGTAGGAATAATCGAGATTGCCACGGCAGCAGCGCGCAGCAATTTCAGCCTGGTTCCCAATACATCGATCGAGCAAGCGCCGTATCCCTGGCTGGCAGAGATCTACCGAACGATCCATGCCAATCCAGCTTCAGCAAGCAGTGAAAAAAAACATGAGATCATCCAGCAATTCAGCGACAACCAGGAAAGGTTCTATAAACCGCGAGTGATACCCATCTTCAATGATGAAAAGGAGTTCAACGGGT